>DATCIB010000107.1:0-14782 GCA_036508045.1 Bacteroidales bacterium | reverse complement strand
TTCTTTCTGACTCATTCCCAATTCACGACAGTCGAGCCATACCATATAAGTAGCTTCAGGGATCATCGGATGAATAGCCGGTAGTTGTAAAGAAAGGAAATCCCGTACCAAAGTGACATTGCCCCAGAGATAGTCCGTAAGCTGTCCGACCCAGTCTGCGCCATTATCGTAAGCCGCCTGAGCAGCAAGATACGCAAAGATCGTACCATTATTGAGTTCGGTGGCATGTAAATAGTGGACAAATCGGGATCGCAAAGCAGGATCACCAATCACAGAATAGGACGTTGCCAAACCGGCGATGTTGAATGTCTTGCTGGGAGCCATCAACGTGATTGTGTGATGAAAAGCATACTCAGAAAGAGAAGCAAAAGGAGTATGAACGGCTCCATTAAGAGTCAGATCCGCATGAATCTCATCCGATATGACAAAGACACCCTGCTTCTCACAGAGAGCAGACAGCTGCCTGAGTTCGTCTGCACTCCATACTCTTCCGCCCGGATTGTGAGGATTGCAAAGAATCATCACCTTACACCCTTCACTGAATTCCTTTTCCATGGATGCAAAGTCCATGACATAACGCCCCTCCTTAATTATCAGATAACTAGTAATAGCTACACGATGGAGGTTGTCCGGTATCCAGTGGAAAGGCATGTAGACCGGTGTGTGAATAAGCACCTTATCTCCCGGTTTGGTAAAAGCATTCAAACAATGTGCAAGTCCGGGCACTATACCCGGAAGGAATGTGAGATGCTCTTTCTCGATCTTCCAATGATGACGTTCTCTCATCCAATCAACGATGGATTGAAAATATTCGTCGGAAGGAAAAGTATAACCGAGTATCTCATGCGTACACCTTTGGCGGATTGCTTCCATCACAAAATCAGGCGTACGAAAGTCCATATCTGCAACCCACATTGACACTGCATCCTCTACTCCATACGCTTTTTTCATCCCATCAATCTTGAGGCAATTCGTGCCACGACGATCAATCAGTTCGTCAAAATCATAACGCTTCATCTGGTATTCATTAGTTTGTCGGGCAAAGATAATTGTTTTTTGTACCTTTGCGCCCGAATAAGACAGAGAATCAGATGAAAAATAAGTTTTCCGACGGACTAAAAGCGGTCATGTTTGACATGGACGGAGTGATTTATGACTCCATGCCCAATCATGTTATTTCCTGGGTAGAGACGTTTCATGCCTTCGGACTTGTGATTCCCGAATCATGGGCTTATATGCAGGAAGGACGCACAGGTGAGAGTTCGGTGCAAATGGTCTTTGCCGAACAGAGAGGTCGTAAGGCTACAAAAGAGGAAACAGAGGATATGTACAAACTGAAATGCGAACTGTTTGCCGCCAGACCAAAAGCTGAAATCATGCCGGGCATCAGGGATCTGTTTGCTAAGGTGAAAGAGAGGAGATTGGCAGCAACGATTGTAACCGGTTCAGGACAACGGACATTGCTAAATAAACTGAATACAGACTTTCCGGGGATGTTTCAAAAAGAGTTACTGGTCACCGCATTTGATGTCAAGCACGGCAAGCCCAATCCGGAACCTTATCTCAAAGGACTAAGCAAACTGAATGTCAGTGCTGAAGAAGCGATAGTCATTGAAAATGCGCCACTGGGCATTCAAGCAGCCCGTGCGGCAGGAGTATTTACTGTGGCAGTCAATACAGGTCCTCTTCTTGATCAGATACTCCTTGATGCAGGTGCGAGCATGCTCTTCCACTCACTGAGCGAACTGTCAGATACGTGGGAATCTCTCTTTTAATCTAATTGGGGGAAGTTACTTTCCGGTCATGGTCTGTTCGAAATAGTGCCAGATAGACTCATCCGGCACCGGGGCAACAATCGAAACCGGCTCTTTGGACACCGGATGGACAAACTCTATACTGCGTGAATGCAGTGAAATGCCACCATCAGGATTGGAACGGTCGGCACCATATTTCAAGTCCCCCTTGATGAAACAGCCAATCTTGGCAAGCTGACACCGGATCTGATGATGACGCCCCGTATGCAGATGCACTTCTATCAGATTGTAATTATCCGAATGACAAAGCACCTTATAATCAAGCACCGCCCTTTTGGAGTTTGGCACTTCCTTGTCATACGCATACGACTTATTTTGTTTTTCATTGCGCACGAGGTAGTGCGTCAACGTATCTTCGGGAAATGAAGGCATATTCTTGGTGATTGCCCAATAGGTCTTGTGCATATCCGACCCTTTAAACATCTCATTGAGCCTTGTCAGAGCCTTACTGGTCTTGGCAAACAGCACTACACCAGTCACCGGGCGATCCAGACGATGAGTCACACCTACAAAAACGTTACCCGGCTTGTGGTACTTCTCCTTGATCCACTCCTTCACTATCTCTGACAGAGGAGTATCGCCGGTCTTGTCACCCTGCACAATTTCCGAGCAGTTCTTATTTACTGCTATGATGTGATTATCTTCAAATATTACTTCCATATACTCACTAAAAAAGGGAGGCGGATTTTGCTCCGCCCCCACTTCGTTGTTTTATTACATGTTCATTCCGCCACAGCAGTGAATCACCTGACCACTTACATACGAAGAAAGGTCTGATGCCAGGAAAAGAGCCACGTTGGCCACATCTTCCGGTGTACCTCCACGACGCAGTGGAATACTCTTCGCCCATTGCTCTTTTACCTCTTCGGTAAGAGCGGCTGTCATGTCAGTGATAATAAATCCCGGAGCAATGGCATTGGCACGAACTCCGCGCGAACCCATCTCTTTAGCGATGGATTTCGTCAGACCGATCAATCCTGCCTTAGAAGCAGAATAGTTACATTGTCCGGCATTTCCGGAGACACCCACCACCGAACTCATATTAATGATAGATCCACTTCTTTGTTTCATCATTACCGGAGTCAGCGCATGAATGAAATTAAAAGCTGATTTGAGGTTGACAGTAATCACACTGTCCCATTGCTGTTCGGTCATACGCATCATCAACGTGTCGCGTGTGATACCGGCATTATTTACCAGAATATCAATCTTTCCAAAATCTTTCAAGATCTCAGCAATAACAGCGTGCGTATCTTCAAAGTTAGCCGCATTAGACGCGTATCCCTTACCTGTCACACCATAAGCTGCAATCTCCGCTTCCGTTGCTTTCGCATTATCATCAATGACAAGGTCTGTAAAAGCAACATTGGCACCTTCTTGTGCATATTTTAAAGCAATAGCTTTTCCTATTCCACGAGCAGCTCCTGTAATGAGCGCTACTTTTCCTTCTAATAATTTCATTTTAAAATCTGTTTATGATACATATTAATAAGATTTCCCTTTCTTGCGGATGCCATTAAACAAAAAGTCCATGACCACCTGTTTGCGAATTTCGAGGCTGGTAATACGTTGACCGACACTCTCTCTGATATATGGTACTTCAAGACCTTTGAGCGAATTATGGATGATTGAGGCAGTCATCGGGACACTCAGAATACTGAACGCTCCCTTTTCTATCCCTTCCAGGAGCATTGTCTCGATAGCACGAACCTCCCCACGGTCAAAGCTCCGTCGCACACTTTCCACTTTGGATATATCTTTGAAAAACTCAGCTCTTAACGAACCATTACGTGCCACTACATCCTTTATCGCATCCAGTCGCGTGTAAATATAAAGAGTAAGCTTATCTTCGGGCGCCATTGGCCTGTTGACCACCTGCCACAAAGTCTGGCTAAGAATCTCAAGCTCACTCTCAACTATCGCATAGTAAATCTCATCCTTATTCTTGAAATAGGTATAAAGAGTACGACGTCCTTTATGCGAAGCCACAGCAATATCATTCATCGTCGTCTTATCAACTCCCTCCTGAGCGAATAACCGCCGGGCCTCATCGACCAACAAATCACGTGTTTTAGAAACAGCCATATTGCACACTATCTATAATAATGGGCAAAAGTATAAAAAACTTAGCGATTTCACCCTTCCATATTTACAAAATGTGCAAGAAAAACAGTTTACATAGATTTTTCTTGCTGAAAACTTGCTTTGTAACATATTTTCCGTACCTTTGCACCACAATATCGCGGAGTGGAGCAGTTGGTAGCTCGTTGGGCTCATAACCCAAAGGTCGTTCGTTCGAGTCGAACCTCCGCAACTCAAGATCGCTTATACATTTGAACAATGTGTGAGCGATTTTTCTTTTAGGCTGAGAAGGTTCTATTGGTCGGATTGTCCTATTTCACTGATTCTTCAAAAGAGTCCCCTTTCATATATGAAGCCAGATAGCTTTTAAAATGGAACCATATATATTTTTAAAAACATCTAATAGTTTTTCCAAAAGGATCTAAATGAAATTAGGAAAACATCTAAATGAAATTCGCAAGGGAACCGTATGTTTTTTGACAAGATGCAAGTATCTATATTTGAAACACTTATGATCGCATAAAATCTCAAGAAAGAGAGAAAAATGCTCATTTGGATCTTTCACCGATAGACTTTGCATTTTAGCACCGTTCAGAGCAATTGTTCTATTTCACCGATTTTCATTCAAAGCGATTGCACAACATATCTAATAGAAAAGAGTACTTCGATTGCTCTTTCTGTCAATTACTTTCATTTTTTCTTACAATTAATCCCCAAAGTTTGCTTTACAGCCTATTTTTCGTACCTTTGTACCATAATATCGCGGAGTGGAGCAGTTGGTAGCTCGTTGGGCTCATAACCCAAAGGTCGTTCGTTCGAGTCGAACCTCCGCAACTTAAGATCGCTTACACATCTGAACAATGTATGAGCGATTTTTTCTATTATGTACTTCCCTGTTATTTCTAATTATTACTACCTTTGAAGAAATAAATACCGGTAATCATGGATGGCAATATTATACAGAAACTGGAAATTCACAACCTATGGAGTAAATATGACTACATCTGGGAAGACGTCAATGAAGATGTCAACATTCTGGTGGGTATCAATGGCTGTGGAAAGAGCACATTTATCCACATCATCAAGGCGCTGCTGACCAATAATGCAGATCTCTTTGAGAATATGGATCTGGAGTCTGCGACGATGACACTCAAAGAGACTACGATCAGCTATCAAAACAATAAGATCATCGTAACCGGGAATCCCGAGATTCCTTTCTTATCGATCAGCGCATGGGATCTGCCTGTGTTGCATCAACGGGCACTTCGACTCAATGAACGTCCTCTGGATGCCGAACTGGATGTCACGGTCTATCCCCGGGATGAGAGCCGTTTCTCCTTTACCGATTACCGCATTCAATCACTTTCAGGAACCCCGGAGGCAGCACTGATAGCTAAACGCATCGATCGTTTCTACACATTGATCGATCGTCTGTTTGAAAATACAGGCAAAGTGATTGAAGTGGAACCTGATAGCGGCATCGTACGATTTAATGATCATGGACGGGTAGTACCTCTGAGTTTTCTCTCTTCCGGTGAGAAACAGATGCTGATCACCTTGTTTAAGATACTTCTGATGGATGAGGAAACACAGATCATCTTGCTCGACGAACCGGAAGTCTCCTTGCATATTGAATGGCAATATATCCTTATCGATAAGATCAGAGCCATAAACCCGAAAGCGCAACTGATCATCTCCTCTCACTCTCCCAGCATTTTTGGTAAGGGATGGGGAGATAAACTGATTTATCTGGATGATCTTTTATCGGATGACTGATATGAAACGTCCTTTATATCACAAAGAACGGTTTTACCAACAGCTGGCGGAAAACATCAAAGGGCAGGTACGGATGCTTCGCTTTGACTGTGCTGCTCATCTGGAGGCGAATGAGGATGAATATTTCTGGGGACGGCTCTTTAAGAAATACGCCCCTGAAAAGAGAATATTGTACATGACTTATTCCAAAAGTCCGCAAGGAAACCATACCACGGGGGTAGGTCACTGCCTCAACTTCAGCGAATATCTGGATGAGCGGTTCATCGTCTGCATCGACAGCGATTACCGGAGGCTTGAAGGTCTTCCGAAAATAGATATTGCTCATTTTATTTTCCAGACCTACACCTACTCTTTTGAAAATCATCATTGCGTGCCGGAAGGACTGGATGAGGTCATTCTGAAAGTCTGCGGGAAGGAGAGTCACGAAGTGGATTTCTACAATCTCATGGATCGTTATTCGCGCGCCTTGTACGAACCGTTTATCTGGCATCTCTATTTTCAGGAGATCGATGACACGGTGTTCACCCAACTGGAGTTCCGCACGATGCTGTCACTCTTCTCCGGACATATCACTTTTGAGGTGGGATCTTATGTGAATAAGGAACTGAACCGGCTGGAACAGAAAGCAAAATCGAAGGTGAAGTTTCTGCAGGACGAATATCCGGAAGTCAATCTGGAACCATTAAAGGAACGTTTCAAGACCATCGGACTGCTTCCTGAACGCACTTACTTATTCATTAGAGGGCATAACATCTTTGATTCACTGTGCAGACTGGGTCGTGATATCTGTGCTAATCTCTTGAATGAAGAGAAGAAAGAGCTGGACAGCAAGAAAGAAATCAACGATCTCTTTGACTCTACGTATTCGATAAAACGGGGGTTGGTTGATAATCTGCGCTACTCTTCGTATCCTGAAATCAATTGGATTGAGGATGACATCAAACTATTCTTTCAAAATAAGAAGTCTGCGTTTAAACACACGAGAAGAAGAAGAAATGGCTAATCGTTGAAGTTCCATCCCAATCCAAACTTGAAATGGAACGGGTTCATCGGATAATGGGGTTGAATAAAGTAATCGGCACTTCCTACTGAACTGTTGATGTGATATGCCATCATATAGAAACGCATGTTCTTCAGATGAAGATTCGCATAGACATTGACCATTGGATAATTACCGGTCTCCATCAGATCCTGATTGTAAAACTGTCCGGTAGCAGGCATATAGGAGGGGACATAGTACCGGGTATGATAACGCACATCGGCACCTATCTGTAAAGCAAGCACCTTATTAAATGCTCTGCTTTGAAGATATAGGTTGTGATACAGACTGATCTCCGGCACCGGAACAACTGATCTCTTGGAGCTCTTCTGATAGACCACCGAATTATCGAGATGCAGGATCCCCACTCTGAAGTTCTGATTGAGTTGGGCAGCTACCACCTGAACATTGTCGCTGTATTGATCGGCGAGCGCATCGCTATTGAAATAGATATGATTGGTAAGATTTTCCACGTCCACTTTCAGTTCGGTGCCACGGGTTGGTAAAGAGAATGTGCCTCCGAAATGCACCTGCTGCTCTTTCTTAAAGCTGTTGTCCCAATAGAAATGGTTGGAGTGATAGTGCTCCTGATAATACTCGGGAGTCAGATTTTTCATCGATCCATAGGCGATCATCTGTACGGTGTCGCGACCAATACGGAAGGTAGTAGTAAGGTGTCCTTCGAGTTTTACCCGACCAAGCTCTTCTCCGGCCACACCCATTTCGCCAAGTATGTCAAATGTAAACAGTCCCTTTTTACGTCGTGCCAGTTCGGCTCCGATGGTAGTGGCAAAAAGACTTTCTGCCTTATTGCCCGTGATGGTACTATCCATCATTGAATAGCTACGCATGTCATGTTCCAAAAACGCGGTCAGTCCGAAAGGAGAATATTTATTGAATCCCTCAAGCAGGGAGATGGCGAAGGTATTCTTGAAAGAATGGTATTGTGTCTTGTCGTCAGATTGCAAAGAATCCAGGTATATGTCCTGGTAGAAACCTGTCGGAATCGTCTTGTTCAGATACCGGCGATTAAAGCTTTCATATTTCAAGGTGTGTATGAACGAGGTAACAGGAATGAATACTTTATTGAGGGAGTCTTCATCCATCTTGTAAAAACCTACATTGTACTGATGATTGAAAAACGCTATATCGCCATGGAGCCGCACCCAGGCATCTCTCATATTGACCGGAATATTTTTCGGCTCAAACGCTCTTTTGCCACCGGACATCTCTTGCGGACTGGTGATATACCGGTCATCCGCTATTCCGCCGTTCTCATAGTCCAGAAATGAACGGGTACCAATGTATAAGTGTGCCTTGTAGGTATCCGTATTATAACTTGCAAAAGCGGCAAACTGATCGTGATTCGTTGATTGCGCATCGTAGTAACCACGTCCATAGATGAGATTATAGTTGGCACCGAAGGCTAGATTCTTATTTACATTGATAGAGAAAGTAGCATCGACAAGTTCTTCTCCGTCCTGCTTATTGAGGTCACGATGGTATTTGACCATCGTGAAAGGCGACTTTGTATTGAGGTAATTTAAATTGCCGGGGCGTAAAAGATAGAGCTCATAGGGGTGAATAAACAGAAATGGAGTTGTTTCTTTTCTATTAAACCATATCTTGGTTTCAGCAGGGCTTCCAACTGTGCCGAGAAAATTGACTGCCACATCTTTGGACTCCACTAAACGTTCATTCTGAAAATTAAGATCCAAGGTATCTACCGGCACTGCTGTCTGACGTCCAAAACGCTCATCGATCTGCCATGCACGTGCATGAGGCCCCTTATTCCAGACAGTATCACTTGCAACACTGAGTCTCTTCGCTGTTTTGGGTAACAGTGCGGAAAGCGAATCGGCATACGCTTTCTTTATCAGGGAAAGCGAATCTACAGCGTTTTTATTGCTGACCGGGAGTGAGTCGGCAGAGGAGGAAGCGACACCAACAGGCACTAGTTCTTTCACACGGGAGGGCAACTCCGGCGTTTCGGACTGGCCAAATACGGCTACCACTGCGAGTATTTGCAGAATATAAAAGAGGAGGATTCGTCTCATTTGGTGGCAAAGATAAATAAAAGCGATGGTTCCATAAAGTTTTATTCAAACTCTGATAAAAAAAACATACTTTTGACAACTCAATAACACTTCAAACTGCTAAAACATGAAGACTCAAACACGTTGGTTCAGTGACTCTTTCCTGTTTATTTTGCTATCCGTCTTTGTAATCATTCCGGTGGTTGCTCAACCCGGTGGGGATGAACAAAAGGAGATCTCTATTGAGATGCTGGGAGCGCATGATCCGGTAATGATCCGGGAAGGGAACACCTATTATCTGTTTATGACGGGTAGAGGCATCTCTGCCTGGTCATCCAAAGACATGAAAACATGGCAACGCTGTCCGGATGTACTCAATCCGATACCGCAATGGGCCATCGATGAGGTGCCCGGCTACAAAGGGCACACCTGGGCGCCGGATATCCTCTTTCACGAGGGTACGTTTTATCTTTATTACTCCTGTTCTTCCTTCGGTAAGAACAGTTCGGCAATCGGGGTGGCGACCAATAAGACGCTGGATCCAAACAGTACGGAGTATAAATGGACGGACCAGGGAAAAGTCGTTGCTTCCGTGCCGGGACGTGACCTTTTCAATACGATAGATCCCAATGTAATCTTTGATGAACAGGGAACTCCCTGGCTCTTTTTTGGTTCATTCTGGGGAGGAATCAAAATGGTTAAACTGGACACAACTCTGACAAAGCTTGCCGAACCCCAGCAATGGCACACGGTGGCACGTCAGGTGCGCACGTTTGGACTCGATGAGAAAGACCCGGGCGATGGAGCTATCGAAGCTCCCTTTGTATTCAGACATGGGAACTTCTATTACCTGTTTGTGTCACTGGATTACTGTTGTCGCGGTCTGAAAAGCACGTACAAAGTAGCCGTTGGGCGTTCGGAAAGCATAACAGGTCCGTATCTGGATAAAGAAGGGATGGCGTTAGTGAATGGTGGCGGCACGATACTCATAAAGGGAAATGAGAAATGGAGTGCTGTTGGCCATAATGCGGTTTGCACGTTTGATGGCACAGATTACATGGTTTGCCACGGCTATGACACCAAAAGCAACGGGCGTTCGCTGCTCATCATTGCGCCACTCACATGGGATACTGATGGATGGCCGGTCGTTGAGAAATATTGAACACAAAGACGCCCTTCCCGATTCAGGAGGGGCGTCTTTGTGTTTTGGATCACTTGTTTTGGATCACTTATCGTAACCGAAGCACATCACCCTCCATCGGGATATACTCCATATCTTTCTTATTTATCTTATACAGATACTTCATCTGGATACCATACATCTGAGAGATACTGTGCATTGACTCACCGGTCTGGATCTCATGAGCAGGATACTTCTCAGCGGCTTTCTTCTGCTTCTTCTCCAGATAGACCACATCTCCGGCGGAGAGAGGTGCCTCGTAAGGTAGCTCGTTATAGCCGGCTAACTTCTTTATATTAAAATCAAACTCTTTTGCAATGGATTCAAACGTATCTCCCCGACGGGCAATCACATAAATGAGTTCATTCGAACGATACACTTCGTGACTGAAAGTGGACTCACTGACTGCGACAACACGACCCTTTTTCAAATTATCATATTGATACAACTGATAATCCTCAATCAGTTTGATCAGTTTATTGGCATATCCCGGGTCCGTTGCATATCCGGTACGCTGCAGTCCTTTCGCCCATCCTTTATAATCACGGATATCAAGATCAAAAAGAGTTCTGTATCTGGGCCCTCGTGTCAGGAAGAGTGAGTGATCTTCAAACGAATCTAAAGGATCGTCATATTTCCGGAAGCACTCATCTTGAGCATCATCGGTTTGCAAAATACTTGCACCTTTCCAATCATGACATTTGATTCCAAAATGATTATTAGCTTCCGTAGCCAAGCGTCCACGACCGGCTCCGGATTCCAACAAGGCCTGAGCCAGGGTGATACTGGCCGGGATCTTGTATCTTCGCATCTGATCCTGTGCCAGCGGCGCATTCTTTTTAGCATAGCTATCATACACATTATTGGAAGGGGCTGCCTGGCCAAACTGTACCGTGATAAATGTTATCAGCAAATAAGAAAGTAATTTATGTCCCATATTATCTAAAAGTTCACTGCTTTCGCCGTTCTATTCAACTATTTTTGTAATTTTGTATCAACATCTAATGTCCTTTCCTCATGAAAGAAATGATTTTGACTGCAAAGATAGAAGTTTACCAATTGGATGAACTATCTGAAGAGAATAAAATATTACTCGATGCAGCAAAAAAAGCATCAGCTTCAGCGTACGCCCCTTACTCTCACTTCCAGGTGGGCTGTGCGGTTCGTCTGAAATCGGGTTCAGTCATCACCGGCAACAATCAGGAAAACGCTGCTTACACAGCCGGACTCTGCGCCGAACGTGTAGCCATTAATCATGCGATGGCATGGTTTCCTGATGACCCTATAGAGTGTATTGCTATCATTGCACAGATCGGTGGAATATGGGTTAAAGAGGTCTGCACGCCTTGTGGAGAATGCCGTCAGGTAATGAAAGAGGTAGAATTGCGCATTCAACATCCGATAACCATGCTGCTGGCAAGTGCGACTGAAGTCTACAAAATCACTGGCATCGAAACATTGCTTCCATTCGGGTTCAACGCTTCCACACTTTCGTTATAGAGAGATTAATCATACACTAATATCAACAACTATGAAAATGAAAAAACTTTTTCCTATCAGAGCAATCTTTCTCTCTTCTGTACTCCTTGCCTCTTCCTTATCTGGTGTGAATGCTCAAAATGAGCTCAATACGTTATCTTCCAAAGAAAAAAGTCAAGGTTGGCAGCTCCTTTTTGATGGTAAGTCAATGGACGGATGGAGAGATTACAAAGGTACATCTGTGACAGGCCCATGGATGGTGCAGGATGGAATGATCTGTGCGGAAGGTGGCGGCAACGATGCCACCGGGTATATCGTGACAAATAAACAATATGAGAATTTCATCCTGACCTGGGATTGGAAGATCTCAAAAGGTGGAAACAGTGGGATGCTTTATCATGTGGTAGAACGTCCGCAATATACTGTGCCTTATGTGACCGGTCCGGAATATCAGCTCATTGATGATATCAACTGGGATGGCAAACTGGAAGAGTGGCAGAAATGTGGTGTGGATTATGCGATGTATCTGCCAGACCTGAAAAAACAGAAAGTAAACCCGGCAGGTGAGTGGAACACTTCCAAGATTGTATTTGACAACGGTCATGTAGAGTATTATATGAATGGGGTCAAAACAATAGAGTTTGAGGCTTGGACTGAAGACTGGTTTGCACGTAAAAACAGTGGAAAGTGGAGTACCGCTCCTGAATATGGACTGGCACGCAAAGGACTGATCTGTCTGCAAGACCATGGATATCCGGCATGGTTTCGTAATGTCAAGATCAAGGAACTGCCCCGAAAAAACGAAACAGTGAACCTCTTTAATGGAAAAGACCTGAAAGGATGGGAAGCGTATGGATCTGAACTGTGGTATGTAAAAGATGGATTATTAATCTGTGAAAGTGGTCCGGATAAACAATACGGGTATTTCGCTACACAAAAATACTACAATGATTTCGATCTTTCTGTTGAATTCAAACAAGAATCCAACGGTAACTCCGGCGTATTTATCCGTTCTATCGTCGAACCTGTAGCCAAAGTGGAAGGCTGGCAGGTGGAAGTGGCACCAAAAGGCAATGACACGGGAGGTATCTATGAATCATACGGAAGAGGCTGGCTTATACAGATACCTGATGAGAAAGAGAATATCCTGAAAGTCGGAGATTGGAACAAAATGCGTATTAAAATCGAAGGTGATCATGTAACTACATGGCTCAATGGTGTAGAGATGGCCAACATCCGGGATGCCAAGATAGGTGCCGGTCAGGGACGCATCGCTTTGCAAATCCATGACGGTGGTGGTATCAAAGTTTGCTGGCGAAACTTAATCATAAAGACACTCTGATAGAGGGAGACGATTCGTTCATTCTTTGTACGACAAACTCAACCAATAGCCCACTCCACGATAAGATCGTCTGGAAGTGGGCTATTGACTTTGAGAAAGAGAATACTTTCTTATCATGAATATTTAGGTAGATTTGAGTGGAATATGTTTTACAACATAATATTTATAGTTACCTTTGCAGCCTGATTCAATAGGGAAACAAATTCTATGCTTCAAATATAGAGCGTAGGATATTAATATTCAAATAGATAGACAATATGAAATTCGCAAACGAGTACTGGAATCAATTCAAAGGAGAAAACTGGAAAAGAGAAATCAACGTAAGAGACTTTATCCAGAATAACTACACCCCGTATGATGGAGACGATTCTTTTCTGGTGGCTTCTTCAGCCAAAACCAAAAAAGTATGGAACAAACTGACTGAAATGTTTGTGGTTGAAAGAGAAAAAGGAGTGTACGATGCTGAAACCAAACTTCCTCAAAGCATTGACACCTATGGACCCGGGTATATAGATAAGGAGAATGAGACTGTTGTTGGCCTGCAGACAGATGCTCCTCTTAAGAGAGGTATCTTCCCGAAAGGTGGTATTCGTATGGTTGAAAACAGTTTGACTGCGTATGGTTACGAACTGGACCCCATGACCAAACTTATTTTTACCAAATATAGAAAGACGCATAATGAAGGCGTTTTCTCAGTATATACAGAAGAGATGATCGCTGCCCGTAAGTCTGCCATTATCACGGGACTTCCTGATGCGTATGGTCGTGGAAGAATCATCGGAGATTACCGTCGCGTCGCTCTTTATGGCACCACAATCCTGATTGCCGACAAACAGAATTTCTTGAAACGTCTGGACATCCTGGAAATCACAGAGGAAATCATCCGTCAGCGTGAAGAGACCAGCGAACAGATCAAAGCTTTGAAATCTTTTGAAAAGATGTGTCTGGGCTACAATATTGATGTCACCCGTCCGGCACAGAATGCAAAAGAAGCTGTTCAGTTTGTATATCTGGCGTACCTTGCTGCCGTGAAGGATCAGGACGGAGCGGCTATGTCTATTGGACGTACCTCTACTTTTCTGGACATTTATCTGGAAAAGGATATCCGCGAAGGACGAATGACTGAGGAAGAAGCTCAGGAATTGGTTGACCAGATGATTATCAAATTGCGTATCGTGCGCTTCCTCCGTACACCGGAATACAATGACCTTTTCTCCGGCGATCCGGTGTGGGTCACCGAATCACTCGGTGGACAAGGCGTTGATGGACGTTCGATGGTAACTAAAACATCTTTTCGTTATCTGCATACCTTATACAATCTCGGACCGGCTCCCGAACCAAACCTTACCGTACTTTGGTTTTCCCGCGCTCCTGAGAACTGGAAAAGATTCTGTGCAAAAGTGTCCATTGACACATCTGCTATCCAATATGAAAATGATGATCTGATGCGTGCTGATTATGGAGATGACTATGCGATTGCCTGTTGTGTATCTCCGATGAAGATCGGTAAACAGATGCAGTTCTTCGGCGCCCGTGCCAATCTGGCAAAATGTTTGCTTTATGCAATCAACGGTGGACGTGATGAACGATCCGGCGCACAAGTATCACCCATTTACGAACCCATCAGTAGTGAATATCTGGACTATGCCGAGGTAATGCAGAAATATGAGCAGATGATGCGTTGGTTGGCAAGAGTCTATGTGAATGCGTTGAAGATGATTCACTACATGCACGATAAATATGCATACGAGGCCCTTGAAATGGCATTACACGATGGAGTCGTGGAAAGAATCCGTGCTACCGGTATAGCCGGACTTTCTATCGTTGCCGATTCACTGGCTGCTATCCGTGATGCCAGAGTAAAAGTAATTCGCGACGAACGTGGTCTGGCTATTGATTTTGAAATCGAAGGCGAATATGTACCTTTTGGTAATAATGATGACCGTACCGATAACCTGGCTGTAGAAATTACAGAGAAATTTATGGAGTTCCTGCGTCAGCACGAAACATATCGTCAAGGTAAGCCGACTCAAT
>DATCIB010000106.1:0-13294 GCA_036508045.1 Bacteroidales bacterium | reverse complement strand
GATGTATAACTAAAACAAAAGAACCTTGAAGTTATTTATCAAATACATGGTGAGCAACCGTTGCAAAATGGTTGTGAAAGAGGAGTTAAAGAAACTCGGACTTCACTTTATTCTTGTCGAACTGGGTGAGGTGGAGGTGATGGAAGATTTATCTCTGGAGCAACGTGAGGAGCTAAAGACAGCCTTACTGGATGTCGGGCTCGAATTGATGGATGACAAACGGGCAGTGTTGATTGAGAAAATAAAGAATTCCATCATTGAATTGGTGCATTATACCGATGGGCCTATCAAAGTGAACTTCTCCGATTT
Source organism: Bacteroidales bacterium (assembly GCA_036508045.1). GTDB lineage: Bacteria > Bacteroidota > Bacteroidia > Bacteroidales > JAQUTK01 > JAQUTK01. The sequence goes on along the minus strand of DATCIB010000106.1, from coordinate 12,985 downwards.
TCTGAGTGACAAACTGAAACATGACTATACGTACCTTTCAAATTTATTTTCTGAAGTTCAGGGAACTACTATTGAGCATTTTGTTATCATGCATAAAATAGAAAGGATAAAGGAGCTAATCATTTATGATGAATTGAATATTACAGAAATCGCCTGGAAAATGAATTACAGCAGTGTGGCGCATTTGTCTAATCAATTTAAGAAAGTAACTGGTCTCACCCCTACCCACTTCAAGCAATTAAAGGACAAGAGGAGAATACAGATTGAAGACATTTTATAAAAATGCCGGGAGTCAAAAAAACAAGAACCAATCAGATAAAACAATCCGCAGAACAGTTCAAAAGTGAGCTCTGTTCGTTCTATATCGATTGCAATAACGAATTAAGAATATGAAAACGAATGAATCTCTATATGACCGTAGTATTATTGAAGCCTGTCAAGATCCTTTGGTTACAATAAATCCTCATGGGATTATTTTGGACTTGAATCAGGCAAATGAACTATTAATGGGGTTGGATAGAAAAAGGATCATAGGCACTTCTTTTCTTGACTATTTTCCGGATTCCGAAAAGGCGAATCAGTTTATGCAACTTGTATTTGCGAATAGTTCAGTAAAAGAGTATTCACTTACAGTGCGCGACACGCATGATAAGCAGACGAGTGTACTTTACACCGGTTCGGTTTATAAAGACAAGTCGGAGGAAATAATTGGTGCCGTATTGGTGGCAAGAGCTATTGAGCAACAAAACTGGGCAAAAGAGTTATATGAAGCGAACAAAAAACTTGCCTTTCAGGATGAAGAGAAAGAGAAGCGTGCGGCCGAGTTGGCCATTGCAGACAAAGAACTGGCATTTCAAAGTAAAGAGAAAGAGAAACGTGCGGCTGAGCTAGCCATTGCTGACAAAGAACTGGCGTTTCAAAGTAAAGAGAAAGAGAAACGTGCGGCTGAGCTGGCCATTGCTGACAAAGAACTGGCGTTTCAAAGTGAAGAGAAAGGCAAGCGTGCGGCCGAGTTAGCCATTGCTGACAAAGAACTGGCATTTCAAAATGAAGAGAAAGGAAAGCGTGCGGCCGAGTTAGCCATTGCTGACAAAGAACTGGCGTTTCAAAGTAAAGAGAAAGGCAAGCGTGCCGCTGAACTGGTCATTGCTGACAAAGAACTGGCATTTCAAAGTAAAGAGAAAGAGAAGCGTGCCGCTGAGCTGGTCATTGCTGACAAAGAACTGGCGTTTCAAAGTAAAGAGAAAGGAAAGCGTGCGGCCGAGTTAGCCATTGCTGACAAAGAACTGACTATTCAAAATGAAGAGAAAGAGAAACGTGCGGCTGCGAACAAAAGACTTGAAACCTTCAGTTACTCCTTGAAATTAGCGTCCCAATATGCAAGAAGCCTAATTGAGGCGAGCCATGATCCTTTATTTACGATAAACTTGTATGGTAAAATAACCGATATGAATAATGCTTCGATAAACATTATCGGCATCCCTCGTGAAAAACTTATTGGAACAGACTTCTTCGAATATTTCACCGAGCCACAAAAAGCAAAGGAAGTCTATCGGGATGTCTTTTCAGATGGATTTGTAACAGATTTTCCTCTAACTATGCGAGATGCGAAGTTTACCGATGTATTATTCAATGGATCGGTTTATAAAGATGATAATGGCAATGTACAGGGAGTAGTGGTGGTAGCGAGAGATATTACCGAACAAAAGAAAATTGAGTCACAATTAAACGAAGCAATCGTATTTGCTGAGACTGCGACTGAAATAGCCGAAATAGCGAAAAGCAAAGCTGAAAGTTCGACGCTGATTGCAGAAAACGCAGTGAAAGCGAAACAACAGTTTTTATCGAATATGAGCCACGAAATCCGTACTCCAATGAATGCGATTATCGGATTTACCAAGGTGCTGCTAAAAACGGGCTTATCCTCGAAACAAAAAGAATATCTGACTGCCATAAAGATGAGTGGTGATACTCTGATTGTACTCATTAACGACATACTTGATCTTGCAAAAGTAGATGCAGGGAAAATGGTCTTTGAACAAGTGCCCTTCAAAATATCCTTGTCAATATCTGCCATGCTTCATTTGTTTGAGACAAAAATTCAGGAAAAGAATTTGAAATTAGTTTTTGATTATGATGAAGCGATTCCGGATGTATTGGTGGGTGACCCGGTTCGATTACATCAGATCATCTTAAATCTGGTGAGTAATGCCGTAAAGTTTACATCAAAAGGAACAATTACAGTCTGTGTTAAGTTGATTTCAGAGGATGATGAGAAAGTAAGCATAAAGGTCTCAGTTCAAGATACCGGGATTGGTATACTGAAGGAAAAGATTGGGGAAATTTTTGACAACTTCCAACAAGCTTCAAGCGGCACTTCACGATTATACGGAGGAACCGGATTGGGTCTTGCTATCGTCAAACAATTGGTGGAACCGCAGGGTGGAAGTATTGAAGTGATCAGTAAAGTAAATGAAGGATCAACTTTTAGTTTTATATTGAGTTTTCTTAAAACAGATGCTGAAGCAGAAGCTGAAATTCTTACGAAAGAATTTGACACAGAAAATAATAACATAAAAGTATTGGTCGTGGAAGATATTCCTCTGAATCAATTACTGATGAAAACGTTGTTGGATGATTTCGGCTTTGAATGTGATATCGCAGGTAATGGTAAAATAGCTATTGAGAAAATGGGATCCAAATCATTTGATGTCATTCTGATGGACTTGCAGATGCCCGAAATGAATGGATTTGAAGCCACTGACTATATCCGCAATATAATGAAATCAGATATTCCGATTATCGCTCTTACGGCTGATGTTACAACGATGGATCTGACCAAATGCAAAGCTGTCGGTATGAATGATTATATCGCAAAACCTGTCGATGAAAAATCGTTATACTCAAAGATTGTCGGAGCGGTAAAGAAACAAACTGTTGACAGCGATGATGAAAATGAAGCAATTGTACCGTCAAATATGAAGACGCGATGTACTAATCTGGATTATCTCACCATAAGGACAAAATCAAATCCGGCTTTAATGATGGAAATGATCTCACTCTATCTGGAACAAACTCCGGGATTAATCAAATTCATGAAAAATAGCATGGTTGAAAAAGATTGGAATGGTCTGCATTCAGCGGTGCACAAAATGATTCCTTCGTTTGCTATCATGGGGATTAGCCCGGAATTTGAAAACATGGCCAAGAAGGTTCAGGATTATGCAGGCACTCTGCAACAATCAGATTCTATACAGGATATGATTACTCAACTGGGAAATATCTGTACGCAGGCTTGCCGGGAATTAGAAGAAGAATATGAAAAGATTAAAGAGAAGAACTGATGAGAACTGAAAAAATACAATTATTTCTGGTCGATGATGATGCTTTATATTTAAAATCATTGGAAATCGATTTTATGGGGAAAGCGGACTTTTGCATTGAAACGTATGCAAGTGGTGAGAAATGCATGGAATGTATATCACATAAACCGGATCTGATTATCTTGGATTATTACTTGGATGGGGTAAATAAAGGTGCCATGAACGGGCTTGATACATTAGATAAGATAAAGGCTTTTGACCCTGAAATTCCAGTGATCATACTCTCATCACAAGATAAAATTGAAGTGGCTGTTGAATGTATGCATCACAAGGCTTTTGATTATGTGGTGAAAAACGAGACAGCATTCATCCGTCTGCAAAAGATCATCACCAACCTATTCAACTATAAGAAAATGGAGAAAGAATTGAAGTGGTATATGGAACGGATGTAGGCTTGAAAGGGCTCATCTTCTGCTGTTACTTTTTGATGCTCTGCGCTTGTACCGTATTCGGTAAAGGTGCAGAGCATTCTTATTCTGTATATGTGTGAATGATGCAACTCATATCAGTAATTGTGTAACGCAAAGAAGAGTTTTTATCCACACCTTTGCATAGTGAAAATTCATTCACTACTAACATCTACTCTAATGAACACAACTGAATTAAAAGGTAATTGGGAAGAACAAAAAGGCAAACTAAAACAAAAATTCGCCTCCTTAACAGACAACGATTTAATGTTTGCCGCTGGTAAAAAAGAAGAAATGATGGGCAGACTTCAAATCAAACTGGGCAAAACAAAAGATGAATTGCACAAGATCATTTCTTCACTTTAAAATTTCACACACTCTATGAAAACAATTGCTCTCTGCTTTGCGTTGATCCTATTAACTACAGGTACAAGCGTGTCTGCTCAAGGAAACAATTATGGTGAAAGACACAGTGGCGCATTAAATCTCGGCCTGGGCATTGGCGGATATAACGGACACTATGGGTATTATGGAGAAGTCGGTCATTCCCTGCCTGTAATAAATGTAAATTACGAACTTGGAGTGGCGCGTAACTTTACATTGGCTCCTTTCATTTCGTTATATTCTTATTCCGATGAACACTACACAGCAATTGTTGCTCCTGTTGGTGTGAAAGGTACTTTCTATCTGGATGAAGCACTTAATGCCGGATCAAAATGGGACTTTTATCTTGCCGGATCTTTGGGTGTATCACTTGTTAGTACCACATGGGACGATCAATATAACGGTGACAGGAGTTATTATCATTCCGCGCATCCTTTATATCTGGATTTTCATATTGGAACAGAATATCATATCTCAAACCAGATCGGATTATTCCTGGATCTTTCAACCGGAGTTTCCACAATCGGACTTGCCTTTCATTAATTATCCGATAAAAGTTGAGCGTAACTCTAATACAATACATTATGTCTAAAGAAAAAGAAGGAAAAGAAAAGTCTGGAAAAAAGACTCCGGCAAAGAACCTGAAAGAGAAGCGTACAGAAAAGGCTACTAAACGCAAAGATAAAAACAAAATAAGTGTAGAATAACTTCTGATTTGTCTTCTTCTCAATCTAATGATTCAATCGTTAGATGAATAACACCCCTTCTAAGATGTCAATAAGATCTCAGAAGGGGTGGTTGTTTTTTTTTACTAATCTCTTCCTATAAGCACTTCTGAATGGTGTGAATTATGTAATTCTTTCCCGCGATTGTGTAACGGAATACAATGGATACAGGCTTACTTTTGTACTATTCAATAGGTATTTAATCAATTTAAAAAAGAAACATTATGAGTGCAGAAAAAGTAGTTTTAGGTGTATTGGCTGGCGCAGCCACCGGTGCATTGTTAGGAGTATTATATGCTCCGGCAAGAGGTTCAGTAACACGCAGACAGATTTGCAGAAAAAGTGCAAGTGAAGTTGATGCATTGAAAGAAAAATTCAATGATATCATTGACAGCCTCACTGACAGATTTGAAAGAGTAAAAGATGATGTTACTGATCTGGTTGATGAAGTAAATGATAAAGTCGAAGAAACTGAAAAAAGCAAAAAGATTGCCAAACAGTAATTTCAGAGGCTCTTGATCATCAAGTCTGCTCCGAGAAGTCTTTTTATATGAATTAGACAATACCAGGATTTTTCGGAGCAGACTTACTTTACAAACAATCTTTCTCAACGAAAGAAGAAATCAAATACGTATTGATATTTTAATAATAGAAACAATGGAAGATAATATAAGGTTAATAGAATCGCTGCTTGAAAGGGCTTCCGAATATGGAAAAACAAGCTATGAACTGGCCAAATTGAATATTGTGGATAAAACCTCTGACAGCATTTCAACCTTTTTACCTCATTCCTTTATAATTGGTATAATTGTATCAATCCTGCTTTTTATAAACCTGGGAGTGTCTTTATGGTTGGGTGAGCTATTAGGAAGAATCTATTATGGATTCTTTATTGTCGCTGGTGTTTATGCATTACTCGCCTTAGTGATGCATTTCTTTCTCCGTAAATTCCTTAAAAGGTTTTTATATGATTATATGATTAGAGAAATGCTTAAATAGAAATATGATGGAAAACATTCATTCTGCAGCCGGACTTAAACTGGCAATACAAGCAAAAAGGCTTGAGCATACACAACAAGGAGCTTTGTTGAAAGAACAATTATTAATCACGTTCGACAACTTGAAACCCCTTAACATAATCAAGAATTCATTGAAAGAAATAACATCTTCACCTTACTTGATTGACAATATGGCGGGAGCTTTGACGGGAATAGCCAGTGGCTATTTGTCCAATATAATTGCCGTCGCCGGTTCACATAATATAGTAAGGAAGATCTTGGGATCTATTTTACAGTTCAGCGTGACAAACGTCGTTGCCCAACATCCTGATGCACTAAAAGCAATGGGTAAGAGTCTTATTCAACGACTATTCCATAAAAAAGAAGATACTTCTGACAAAGTCTGACTTTTCAAAGATTACACATACAAGATACGGGATGTCGCCCGGAATATTTAACCAGTTTATAAATACAAGCTATTATGATTGAAGTAAAAAAAGAAGGTATCTTATTATCTAAAACCGATTTACAATTTGAGAATGAAGCCGTTCTCAATCCTGCCATCATACGTGAAGGAGATAATGTGCATATTTTCTACAGAGCAGTAACAGCTGGTAATCATTCGTGTATTGGCTATTGTCGGTTGGATGGGCCAATGAGTATTGCCGAACGATGGGATAAACCTTTTATGGTCCCGGAATTCGATTATGAATCACAAGGTGTTGAAGATGCACGTATCGTAAAAATTGATGACACCTATTATATGACTTATACAGCTTATGATGGGATAAACGCACTTGGCGCTTTAGCAACTTCGAAAGATTTTATGCACTTAAAAAAACGAGGTATTATTGTGCCCCCTATCACGTATGCTCATTTTGTGTATCTGGCAGAATCAGCAGGTAAAGTCAATGAGAATTACTACCGCAATCAAAGTTTTTACTTTCAGGAGTCTGACCCGGAGAAAAAGATGTTGTTGTGGGATAAAAATGTGATCTTCTTTCCCCGGAGAATCAATGGAAATCTGGTCTTTTTCCATCGGATCAGGCCAGGCATTCAACTCGTTTCTGTGAAAGAATTGAAGGATCTTACTCTTGAGTTTTGGGAAGAGTATTTTCAACATTTTGAAGAGCATATCGTTATGGACCCAATTCTTGACCATGAATCGAGTTACATAGGAGGTGGCTGTCCTCCTATTGAAACAGATCAAGGTTGGGTATTGATATATCATGGCGTTCAACATACGGATAGAGGTAATGTGTATTCTGCTTGTGCAGCTGCTTTGCTGGATTTGGATGATCCTCGAAAAGAGATAGCACGATTACCTTATGCTTTATTCTCTCCTGAATATAACTGGGAAGTAGTAGGGGATGTCGATAATGTGGTTTTCCCTACAGGAACCGCGCTATTTGGTGACACTTTATTTATTTACTATGGTGCTGCCGACACACATGTTGCCGTTGCATCTTTGAGTTTTTCAGCATTGTTGTCCGAATTGGCAATTCACACAGTTAAACTTCCTCAAGATGAAAAATGAAAATTCTCTCATAAGTTATGATAAGCCTACTTATGAACAAGTTCTATATGGCTACAAAAAAGAAGATCGTCAAAAAGTCACTTCTACTGACTATAAACTATTTTCAGCATTAAATTACAATACAAATACTGCCGGAATTCTGGTAATAAGTTCGTATCCCCCTCGTGAATGCGGAATAGCCACATATTCACAGGATTTGATTAGAGCTTTGAATAATAAGTTCAGCAATTCTTTGTCCATCAGTGTTTGTGCGTTGGAAAATGGCAAAGTAAGTTATAATTACCCGGAAGAGGTAAAATATACTCTTGACACCTCACGCAATACAGATTATCTCTCTTTGGCAGAAAAGATTAATAGAGATGATCAGGTTCAACTCGTTCTGATCCAGCATGAGTTTGGCTTTTACAAAAAGCAGGAAATGGCATTCTTACAGCTCATATACGAGCTTAACAAACCTGTGGTGCTCGTTTTTCACACAGTGCTTCCTAACCCTGATGAACAGCTAAGATCAGAAATTAGAAATATTGTTTCAGCCTGTAATTCAATCATTGTCATGACAATGACTTCGTCTGAAATACTGATGAAAGATTACGGTATCTCAAAGCAAAAGATAACAGTTATTGCTCATGGAACGCATTTAGTACCTCACATTAGTGAGAAGATTCTAAAACAAAAATACAATTTGACCAATCGAAAAGTACTTACAACCTTTGGTCTGCTTAGTTCGGGAAAAAGCATTGAGACGACATTGAATGCTCTTCCTGCTATCATAAAACAATGTCCGGAAGTACTATTTCTAGCCATTGGAAAAACGCATCCCGAAGTTGTAAGAAATGATGGAGAAGTCTACAGACAGAGTTTAGAGAAAAAAGTGAAAGAGTTGGGACTTCAGAATCACGTGAGATTTATCAATAATTATCTTGCTTTGCCGGAATTACTGGAATACTTACAACTAACCGATATCTATCTTTTTACGACAAATGACCCAAATCAGGCAGTAAGCGGTACCTTTGCTTATGCAATGAGTTGCGGTTGTCCGATTATCTCCACACCGATACCTCATGCAAAAGAAGTGTTGACAGAAGACACCGGAATCATATTCGATTTTCTTAATTCCGGGCAATTGGCAGAAGCTGTTAACCGTCTGCTCAACGACTACCCGTTGCGTAAAAGCATCATCACAAATACTTTGCAGAAAATAGTGTCTACCGCTTGGGAAAACTCAGCGGTAGCTCATGCCATGTTGTTTAAAGTAATCTCTGGTGAAAAGATTCAAATCCGGTATAACTTACCACCCATCAACCTGAATCATATGAAAGCGATGACTACTGAGGTTGGAATCATTCAGTTTTCAAAAATTAATCAGCCGGACATCAAGTCCGGTTATACCCTCGATGATAATGCCAGAGCACTGGTTGCCACCTGTATGTATTTGAAATCCACAGGAGATAAAAACTGCATCAAAGATATAAAGACGTATCTTGACTTCATCCTATATTGTCAACAGCCCGATGGTGACTTCTTAAACTATGTGGATAAAGACAAAAACTTCACGCTTCAAAATCATAAAGTGAATTTAGATGATTCAAATGGAAGAGCAATATGGGCACTGGGGTTTTTGATATCCTTGAAGCTTAATCTTCCCAAGGAATTTGTAGTAGCTGCTGATGCCGGTTTCCAGAAATCGCTGACTCACATGAGTACCATTTATTCAACCCGTGCGATGTCTTTTGCAATTAAAGGAATCTATTACTATCACAAAACCTTTAAATCCCGCAAAAACGTTGACCTTTTAAAAACATTTGCCAACCGATTGGTACTGATGTATACGCATGAATCATCTCCGAAATGGGAATGGTTTGAAGGATATCTGACGTATGCCAATAGTGTGTTGCCCGAAGCTATGTTGTACGCCTGGTTGATGACCAATGAGAGCATCTATAAAGACATCGCCCAAACTTCGTTTGATTTTCTGTTGTCTCGTACTTTTAACGGGAACGGAATTGAAGTGATTTCGAATAGGAGCTGGCTTATAAAAGGCGGGGAAGCAAGCCGCTTTGGCGAACAGCCCATTGATGTGGCTTACACAATCAAGACTTTAAGCAAGTTCTATAATACGTTTCATGAGGATGAGTACCTTCAAAAAATGAAAATCGCTTTTAACTGGTTTCTAGGTCATAACCGATCAAAACAAATTGTTTATAATCCCTGCACCGGAGGATGCTATGATGGATTGGAAGAAACACATGTGAACCTTAATCAAGGTGCTGAATCGACAATAAGTTACCTGATGGCACGGCTGACTATAGAAAGATACCCGAATGAATAGTGAAACGCCAAAGTCAATTGCAGTGATTGTGGCTCACCCCGATGATGAAACATTGTGGGCAGGTGGAACAATCCTAAGATATCCATCCAACAAATGGTTTGTTGTCTGCCTTTGCCGTGCAAGTGATTCAGAACGTGCTCCCAAATTCTATAAAGCCTTAAAACTGTTGAATGCCAAAGGGATCATGGGCGACCTGGATGATGGTCCTCATCAACATCCGTTGGATGAAAGTGAGCTGGAAGATGAAATCCTACGGTTATTGCCTACCACTCATTTTGATTTGATCATTACTCACGACTCAGCCGGAGAATATACAAGACATCTCAGACATGAAGAGATAAATAAAGCAGTCACAACACTCTGGCATAATGGTCACATTTCGGCCGAGGAACTCTGGACTTTTGCATACGAAGATGGAGCCAAGACTTACCTACCAAAAGCAATAGGAAATGCTTCTATTTTTGAATTGCTTCCCTCTGATATCTGGTTGAGAAAATATGATTTAATCACTCAAACATACGGCTTTGCAAAAGAAAGCTGGGAAGCCGAAACAACACCGGCGACGGAAGCCTTTTGGCAATATCTCGACTCTCATAGTGCTATTAAGAAATTAGACAAACATATAAATATTCAGGTATGAAAGTATTAGTAATGTATGAATATCCTCCGACTCCGGGAGGTCTTGCGACACAAGGAGACTTACTCTACAAAGGTCTGATTGAAATGGGAATAGATGCGCATGCCGTACACTTCGAGTCTGCTCAGGAGAAAGAATGGTATTACCGTTGGTTCAAACCGGATGTGGCTGTTGGAGTTGGGTATTGGGGATACACACCTCATCTGATTTTGCATCCTTTACGCTATGGCATTCAACCGGTTCCATGGCTTGTTGCCGATGGTTACATTGCTAATTACCAGGAAGTATTGAATGCCCTTCCTCTCATATTGGTGACATCTAATTGGGTAAAAGAGATGTATGTGCGTGACGGAATTAATGGAGATAAGATAGAAGTATTACCTGTCGGTTGCGACACGGATTCTTTCCGTCCCTACAGCAAAGATGATCCGAAAATAATTGCTGTACGCGAAGCACTTGGTGTATCACCCGATCAACTGATGATTCTTACTGTGGGTGGTGATGCGGCTTCAAAAGGAGCGCAGGAAGTAATGCAGGCACTGGCTATTATTGATAAAAAGGCACCTAAATGGAAATATGTATGCAAAGTATGGCCACAACCACGCACCAAACTTCAAAACTTATCTGATCTGGAAATGGCGACCCAACTAGGTATTGAAAAGAATGTAACCTATGCCACAAATACAATTTCGCGTTCATTTATGCCCTATCTGATCGGTGCTTGCGATATTTATGCAGCACCATCCCGACTGGAAGGTTTCGGCATGCCGCAGGTGGAAGCAGGAGCTTGTGGCAAACCTGTATTAAGTATTAAGGCTATGGGTATGCTGGATACATTGATTCATGGGGAAACAGCATTTCTTGCAGAAGTGGCCAGAAAAATAGTGGTCAATGAAGTAATGCTGGGTGGTGAATCGGGATTTGAAGAACATCATAAAGTAGTATTCAACACACCCAGAACGGTAGATTACCGGGCAGATGTTCAAGATATTGCTCAATATATGTTGACTCTGATGAACGATGCATCCTTACGTGAGAAAATGGGGAAAGCCGGTAGGGAAAGAGTTGTAGCAAAATTTGACTATCGCGTTGTTGCCAAAAAGTTTGTACAAATAATGACTGAAAGATTAGGCATAAAATAATGGAATCAAAAAACAATCTATTGATAGAACAAGCAAAGAAAGCAGCGCTGGAAGTATTATTACATAATGCTCACGGCCCCTTTATGGGACTTCCACGCACAGCGGGTTGGGGTTATCCCGAACCTTACACGCGGGATCTGATGTTTTCCATTTTTGGAATAGCTGTCACAGGAAACAGAGAGCTGCTCGACAGTATTCGGAAAGTACTTGAGACTTTGGCTGAAAATCAGACGATGCGTGGACATATTCCTTCGTTGGTACACGATAAAGAAGACCGTGGATCAAGTGATACCACACCTTTATTTTTACTTGGCACAGCTATATTCAGGAAAGTAACCGGAGAAAAGGAATTTCTTGAAGAAGCAGTTGAGAAAGCACTTATCTGGATGGAATATCAAAGTCCTTCCGATCGTTATCTGGTGGCGCAACAACCGACAAGCGACTGGCGCGACGAACAATGGGTCACAGGTTACGGCTTGTTTGTAAACACCGTTGTATATAGTTATTTGCGACTCCTGGGCAGAAATGAGAGAGCTGAACATGTAAATCGGGAAATGAGTCGGTTTACCATAACAGGTGGAACTATACATTACCATGTTCACGAGGGTTTAGTAGTCAAGCATAAGCCGTATTATGCGTTCTGGTCCTACAAGATTCATAGCAGCGAACGTTTTGATTTACTGGGTAACAGTCTGGCAATCCTTTCCGGAATAGCCTCTCCTACCCGGGCCGATGAAATGGTTTCGTGGATTGAAGAAGAGTGCGCGGCAATGATGAAACGAGGAGATCTGGCAGTAGATCTACCGCCCAATTTCTTTCCGTTTATCAACCCTGAAGACCCTGACTGGCATCCACGATATGCCCAGTTTAATAATCCGGGGGAATATCATAACGGTGGCATCTGGCCATTTATCTGTGGATTTTATGTGGCGGCACTGGTCGCAGCAAAACGATTTGCTCTAGCCAAAGAAAAACTGGTGGCGCTGACACTTTGCATAAAGAAGTCAAACACAGACACCGTGGAGTTTGGCTTTAATGAATGGATCAAGGCACAGGATGGCAAACCTATGGGACAAGACTGGCAAACATGGAGTGCGGCACTTTACTTGTATGCGGCGAAATGTGTGGAAGAAAATACGACACCTTTTTTCGATGAGATACGGGCTGGTAAGGCATAAGCAATCACTCATCTGCGAAACAATCTGATCGCAGACTTTACATTGTTATATAAAAGAAGAAGTACGGAATTGATTCCGTACTTCTTCTTTTATATAACTTGATGAACCTCATCTATCTGTCTTATCCCTATTTTACCTCTTCAATATCATTTTCCCGGATTGCACAAGTGCATTATCCTTCATTACTTTGTATAAATAGATGCCTGCCTGAAGCTGACTAGTTTCAAGTATCGTTGTTTGGTTCGTTATGGAAGTACTGACCACC
>DATCIB010000105.1:0-5003 GCA_036508045.1 Bacteroidales bacterium | reverse complement strand
AAGCAATGTCATCACGGGAATATCCGAATGTCATCTGAGTCAAGTCGTTTGTTCCGAATGAGAAGAACTCCGCACTGGAAGCAATACGATCAGCAGTCAGAGCAGCACGGGGAACCTCAATCATGGTACCAACCGTGAAGTCGATACTGTCGCCCATCTCTTCGAAGAGTTTTTTCGCAGTATCACGGATAATAGTCTCTTGTTCCTTAAACTCATATAGGATACCAGTCAGAGGGACCATGATTTCCGGATAGGTCTTCACGCCTTCTTTCTTCAATTCGAGAGCAGCTCCTAAGATGGCGCGTGTCTGCATCACAGTAATTTCAGGATATGTATTTCCGAGACGGCAACCGCGGTGACCTAACATCGGGTTTTGTTCTTTCAACTGGTCCACACGTTTTTTGATGTATCCAATGCTAACGTCCATAGCATCAGCCATATCTTGTTGTCCTTTATCATCGTGAGGCACAAATTCGTGCAAAGGAGGATCCAGCAGACGGACAGTCACAGGGCATCCTTCCATCGCTCTGAATATTCCCTTGAAGTCCTCTTTCTGATACGGAAGAATCTTAGCCAATGCTTTTTCGCGACCGATCATGGTCTCTGAAAGAATCATTTCACGCATTGCTTTAATCTTTTCACCTTCGAAGAACATGTGTTCGGTACGACAAAGTCCGATACCTACAGCTCCGAAGTTGCGGGCAACCTGAGCATCGTGTGGAGTATCCGCATTGGTGCGAACCTTCAAACGTGAATATTTATCTGCCATTGTCATTAATTCAGAAAAGTCTCCGGACACTTCCGCAGCAGTTGTGGCAACTTCTCCTTTGTAGATCTCACCGGTGGTACCGTTCAGAGAGATAGTATCTCCTTCGTTGAGCACCAGACCGTCAATCTCTACCGTTTTTGTCTTATAGTTGATGCTCAAAGCACCGGCGCCGGATACACAGCATTTGCCCATACCACGTGCAACAACGGCTGCATGAGAAGTCATACCTCCACGGGCAGTAAGGATACCTTGAGCAACTGCCATACCTGCGAGATCTTCCGGAGAAGTTTCGATACGAACCATAATTACTTTATGACCATCTTCATGCCATTTGGCAGCATCGTCAGCAAAGAATACGATTTGTCCGTAAGCCGCACCCGGAGAGGCCGGAAGACCGCGGGTCAGCACTTGTGCTTTCTTCAAAGCGGATTTATTGAATACCGGGTGAAGTAACTCATCCAGTTTATTGGGCTCGCAACGGAGCAAAGCAGTCTGTTCGCTGATCATATCTTGTTTTACCAGATCCATCGCGATCTTAATCATAGCTGCACCGGTACGTTTACCGTTACGGGTTTGCAGGAACCACAATTTACCTTCCTGAACCGTGAACTCCATATCCTGCATATCGCGGTAATGGTTTTCCAATTTTGTCTGAATAGCATCCAGCTCTTTATAGATAGAAGGCATTGCTTCTTCCATGGAAGGGAATCTGCTTGCGCGAACATCTTCTGAGATACTGGCTAATTCAGCCCAGCGCTGTGATCCGATCTTGGTAATTTGTTGAGGGGTGCGGATACCTGCGACAACATCTTCTCCTTGTGCATTGATCAGATACTCTCCGTTGAAAAGATCTTCACCGGTACCGGCATCACGGCTGAAACATACACCTGTAGCAGAATTTTCGCCCATATTACCGAATACCATTGCCTGAACGCTAACGGCTGTACCCCATTCAGCAGGGATTCCTTCCATCTTACGATACAGGATGGCACGATCATTCATCCAACTGTCAAATACAGAGCAGATAGCTCCCCATAATTGTTCGTATGCATTCGTTGGGAAGTCTGAACCGGTCTTTTCCTTTACGGCTTTCTTGAATTTCTTAACTAATTCTTTGAGGTCTTCCACTTCGAGTTGGTTGTCAAGTTTAACGCCTCTTGCTTCTTTCACTTCTTCAATAATAGCCTCAAATGGGTCAATATCTTCTTTATTTGTTGGTTTCAATCCTAATACCACGTCTCCATACATCTGCACGAAACGACGGTAGGAGTCCCATGCAAAACGGGCATTACCGGTCTTACGGGTCAATCCTTCCACAACCTCGTCGTTCAGACCAAGATTAAGGATCGTATCCATCATTCCCGGCATGGAAGCACGGGCTCCGGAACGAACAGAAACCAAAAGGGGATTCTCAATATCACCAAACTTGGAATTCATCAGGCTCTCGATAAGTGCGACAGACTTTTCAACATCGCTTTTCAGGAGTTCAACGATTTTCTCTTTACCTAATTCATAATATTCAGTACAAACTTCGGTCGTAATTGTAAAACCAGGGGGTACCGGAACACCAATTAAGTTCATTTCAGCAAGGTTTGCACCCTTGCCCCCCAGCAGATTCTTCATGTCTGCCTTACCTTCCGCCTGGCCGTTACCAAACGTGTAAACTCTTTTCTTGTTCATAAGATATTTTGTTAATAATTTATTAGCGACTTCGCAAAATCAATTGCGGAAATGTGTCATGGGTGCAAAATTAATTAATAAATTTATATTTTGATCTTGCAGCCATAAAACTTTCTCACAAATGCAGGATTTGAGTCATTTAATTTGTAAAAGGAAGTATCTTTGCAGACGAAAAAAAGTAGTCATCCTATAATTATAGCACAATTGGTACGGACTAAAAAACCTCTTCCTTTGTTGGAAAATATTGAAATAACAGATGTGGCAGCGGAAGGAAAAGCTATCGCTAAAGTAAATGAACTTGTCATTTTTATTCCCTATGTAGTACCGGGAGATGTGGTGGACTTACAGATTACCCGAAAAAAGAATCATTATGCCGAGGCTAAAGCAGTTCGGTTTCATCATCTTTCGGAAAAGAGAACAGAACCTTTTTGTCAGCATTTCGGCGTTTGCGGAGGTTGTAAATGGCAGTGTCTTCAGTATGAGGATCAGCTCTATTACAAACAAAAGCAGATAGTGGATAATCTAACCCGGATAGGGAAGGTGGAACTCCCTCCGATAGCTCCGATCCTGGGATCTGAGAAGACCACTTTTTACCGGAATAAGCTCGAATATACTTTTTCGGACAAACGCTGGCTGACGGAAGAGGAGGTGAAGCAGGATGTGAAATATGATCAGATGAATGCGATTGGTTTTCATATTCCAACGGCATTTGATAAAGTGCTGGCTATCGAAAAGTGCTGGTTGCAGGATGATATCTCCAATCAGATCCGTAACGCAATCCGTGATTATGCATATGAACATTCGTATTCTTTTTACAATATCCGCGAACAGGAAGGGATGCTCCGCAATCTGATAATCCGAACCTCTTCAACGGGTGAGTTGATGGTGATGCTGGTGGTTAAGGGTGAGATGAATGAGGAGCTACGTCATATAATGGGTTTTATTGCAGAGAAGTTTCCTCAGATCACCTCTTTATTATATGTGCTCAATAACAAACAGAATGATACAATAACAGATTGTCCTGTGGGGCTGTTTAAAGGGAACGATTTTATCTTTGAGGAGATGGAGGGATTAAGGTTTAAGATCGGACCGAAATCTTTTTATCAGACAAATTCCGAACAAGCCTATACGTTATATAAGGTGACCCGCGATTTTGCCGGACTGACCGGTAATGAACTCGTCTATGATTTATATACCGGAACGGGAACCATCGCCAATTTTATATCCCGTGGATGTCGACAGGTGATTGGTATTGAATATGTGCCGGAAGCGATTGAAGATGCGAAAGTGAATGCCGGACTGAATCATATTGACAATGCGCTCTTCTTTGCCGGAGACATGAAAGATATTCTGAATGAGGATTTTATCCTGAAGTATGGCAGACCGGATGTTATCATTACTGATCCTCCGAGAGCCGGTATGCATCAGGATGTGGTGGATACGATATTAGCTGCCGAACCGGACCGTATTGTTTATGTCAGTTGTAATCCGGCTACTCAGGCACGGGATCTGGCATTGCTTGACATCAAATATTACGTGAAAAAGGTTCAACCTGTGGATATGTTTCCGCATACTCAACATGTTGAAAATGTAGTGCTGTTGCAGAAGCGATAGGGAATCAGGGCTTCACCCATTCCCCTTTTTCTTTGTCATATTGTTTGAGAATCCGGGCAGGATTGCCTCCGACTACTGTCAGTGGAGGCACATCTTTTGTGACAATACTTCCTGCGGCGACCACGCAGTGTTGTCCGATAGTCACTCCTTGAAGAACAACAGCATTTGCGCCTATCCACACATCATTTTCAATGATGACCTGTTTGGTAGAGATACCTTGCTCAGAAATGGTTCTCGATGGATCGTCAAAGTTATGATTGAGAGCAGACACTGTGATTCCTTGTGCCAGGTTGACATTGTCACCAATCCGGACCGGACCGATGATTGTGTTGTGTAATCCGACTCTGGTATGACTTCCGATAATCACGTCACCCACCGCATTACTGACTGTCGCAAAGTCTTCTATAACCGAATAGTCACCCAATTGGAACAGGTTGAACGGAACCAGATCGCGTCGTACACTCCTGTAGATGACTGTGTGTTTGCCACGCTTCAGATAAAAACACTGGAAGATCCGTATCCACCATTGTGGCCGCGCTTTTACCGGATGCATGAGGAAGTTGAGTGCCATCCTTTTCAAGACCGGATTGGATTTAATGCGTTCTTTGAGGCTCATATTGATTTGTAAATTTCAAGGAGTTTAGCGGCGGTTTGTTTCCAGGAAAAAAGTTTGACACGTTCCAAACCATATTGAATCTGAGTCTCTCTAAATTCAGGACTTGTTTCTAATTGCAACAACTTCTCAGTAATCTCATTTTCATTATTCGGGTCGATCAGAATAGCTCCTTCTCCTGCAATCTCCGGCATAGCCGAAGTATTGGAGGTGATGACCGGGGTACCACAAGCCATTGCTTCCAGAATAGGAATGCCAAAACTCTCCCGAAGAGAGGTGTACAGGAAAGCGGAAGCTCCACTATAAATAGCAGGAAGATCCAGATTG
>DATCIB010000104.1:0-7124 GCA_036508045.1 Bacteroidales bacterium | reverse complement strand
AGTCTGTGGGTGCTCCAAGCGGACACCAACTGCAATTCCTTTGCTTTCCATCTCTACCTCTCCGGCATGCAGCCAGCGATAGACATCACGGGCGGAATGACCGGTAGCCAGTATCACCGGACCAGCATATTCTTTGCCGTCAGAGGTGATGACACCTGTCACACTATTCTTTTTAATACTAAGACCATCCACACGGGTGTTGAAGTGAACCTCACCACCCCTGTCAAGAATCTTTTTGCGCATGGTCTCAATCACACCGGGCAGTTTGTCGGTACCGATATGAGGGTGTGCATCCATCAGGATATGCGTGTCTGCGCCATGGTCGCAGAATATATTCAGTATCCGATCGACAGAGCCTCTTTTCTTACTTCGAGTATAGAGTTTGCCATCAGAGAATGCACCGGCACCCCCTTCCCCAAAGGAATAATTAGATTCCGGATTGACCAGATGTTCCCTGCTGATCAGTGCGATATCTTTCCTTCGTTCATGCACATCCTGTCCACGTTCCAGCACGATAGGTTTCAATCCACCCTCAATAAGGCGCAGCGCCGCAAAGAGTCCGCCGGGTCCTGCTCCAACAATGATGACCTGTTTCGCATGGGTCACGTCCGGATAGTCAATGGCAGTATATAACGCTTCTGTACATGGTTCATCCACATAAGCCCGGACGGTCAGGTTGACAAATACGTTGCGTTGACGAGCGTCAATGGAACGTTTAAGGATACGGATGGATGAGATCTGATCTTTTTTCAGACGATGATCCCGAGCTATCAGAGCACGGATTGTGGCATCTGAAGCTGCATCTTGCGGAGAGAGGCGAACCGTTGAGTCTATGATCATCGGAAGAAGGTATTAGGAAAGAAGAGCGGGAACGTCAGGCAAAAAGATGTCTGAAGGCCTCTTCCACTTTCTTGAGTTGTACTATTTCAATCTTTAGTTTCTTTGTGTCAAACCCTTTCAGGTTGTTGGAAGGGATGAGGATACGCTCGAATCCCAGTTTTTCGGCTTCTGTGATCCGTTGCTCGATACGGTTGACCGGACGAATCTCACCGGAGAGACCCACTTCACCCGCCAGGCACGTGTGGCAATCAATGGCAATATCCATGCTGGAAGAGAGAACCGCACTGATGATAGCCAGGTCAATCGCAGGATCGCTCACACGCAGTCCGCCGGCGATATTGAGAAACACATCTTTCTGTGCGATCTTAAATCCGGCACGCTTCTCAAGCACCGCAAGGAGCATGTTCATCCGCCGGATATCAAACCCTGTCGCAGAGCGTTGTGGCGTACCATAGGCAGCGGTGCTTACCAGTGCCTGCGTTTCAATAAGAAACGGTCGGATACCTTCAATGGCAGCGGCGATAGCCACACCACTCAATCCGGCATGATCCTGAGAAAGCAATAATTCAGACGGGTTACTCACTTCGCGCAGACCGTCCTGACGCATCTCAAAGATACCCAGTTCGGAAGTACTGCCAAAGCGGTTTTTTACCGATCTCAGGATACGGTACATATAATGCTGATCCCCCTCAAATTGAAGCACTGTATCCACGATATGTTCCAGCACTTTTGGTCCGGCAATGCTTCCTTCCTTGTTGATATGACCAATAATGAAGACCGGTATATTACTCTCTTTCGCATATCGGAGTATAGCAGCGGCACATTCCCGCACTTGCACGATGCTGCCCGGAGAAGACTCCAGAGACTCCATGGATACTGTCTGAATCGAATCGATGACCACCAGTTCAGGTTTGATTTCATGGATATGCTCGAAAATATGATCCAGAGAAGTTTCATTGGCAATGTAACACTCTTTGTTATCACCTTTCAGCCGGTCTGCCCGAAGTCTGAGTTGTTGTGCACTCTCTTCCCCGGAGATGTAAAGAACCTTCTTGTGAAGCTGAAGTACCACCTGAAGTACCAGAGTTGATTTACCGATACCAGGTTCACCACCAATCAGTACCATCGAACCGGGCACCAGTCCTCCGCCAAGCACACGGTTCAGTTCGCCGTTGTGCATGTCGATGCGGGTCTCTCCAGAACGCTCCACTTCATGAATCAGCTGTGGGCGAACCAGCTCTTTGTTGCTCTTGATCTGTGAAAATTGGGTATCTTTACCAACCACCTCTTCGATGCAGCTGCTCCAGGCTTTACAAGCAGGACATTGCCCGAACCATTTCGGATAATCGTTGCCACATTCTTTACAGAAGAAGAGAGTTTTTTGTTTGGCCATGATCCTGCTTATTAAAATGGAACTTCATTGGGCGGATACTCTCCCCCCAATGAAGAGTTGTCTTGAGCTGAGCTTGGGTGTTTTTTCCATGAATTCACTTTTGAATCCAGTTCGACACTTGCAGAAGGCTGTGAGTTGTAGTTGTACGTATTTTCTTCTTCAGGATTCATGAACTTCGCATATTCACCTTTGAATCGCAGACGTATATCACCCACTGCACCGTTACGATGCTTTGCAATGATGATTTCAGCGATTCCTATGGTAGAGTTGCCGGCTTCATCCGTCATGATCTTATAATATTCCGGACGATGGATGAAACAAACCATGTCAGCATCCTGTTCGATGGCACCAGACTCACGCAAGTCCGCCAGCTGAGGACGCTTGTCAGCTCCGGTACGGCTTTCTACACCACGGTTGAGCTGTGACAAGGCGATGATCGGAATGTTTAGTTCCTTGGCAAGTCCCTTCAGCGAACGGGAGATCATACTTACTTCCTGTTCGCGACTATTGAACGACATGCCACTGGCATTCATCAACTGAAGGTAGTCAATGATAATAACCTTAACCTTATGTTCGCGCACCAGACGGCGTGCTTTGGTCCGTAGTTCAAAAACAGAAAGACTGGGAGTATCATCAATATACACAGGTGCCCCAAAGAGGGCATTCATTTTTTCTTTCAGTTGTCTCCATTCCTCATCGTTGAGGTGACCGCTTTTGATCTTATCACCGGGAATCTCACAGACATTCATCAGCAGACGGTTGACCAGCTGTACGTTAGACATTTCCAAAGAGAAGACAGCAACAGGTAGCTTCTCATCCACAGCCATATTTTTAGCCATTGAGAGCACAAAAGCAGTCTTTCCCATGGCGGGACGGGCAGCGAAGATGATAAGATCTGATTTTTGCCAGCCGGAAGTGATCTCGTCCAGTTTCTTGAATCCTGAAGCGAGTCCACTCAATCCGTCTTCGCGCTTTGACGCGACCAGAATATTGTTGTATGCATCCTGGATAACCGGATCTATCTGCGTCACGTCTTTTCGCATCTGACGCTGGGAGATCTCAAAGAGTTTGCCTTCAGCCTCCTGCATCAGATCATCCACATCTATGGTTTCGTCGAAGGCTTTGGTCTGTATATCTGACGTGTAAGTGATTAGTTCGCGGGAGAGATATTTTTGCTGGATAATTCTGGCATGATATTCAAGATGAGCTGCCGAGGCCACCTTTCCCGTGAGCAGTGCCACATAATAACTACCGCCTACCTCTTCCAGTTTGCCAAGTAACCGGAGTTCTTCCGTCACGGTAAGCATGTCGATAGGACGTTGCTTGACCGAGAGCGACTGAATGGCAATAAAGATTTGTTTGTGCACATTGTCATAAAAACACTCTGGTTTGAGTATTTCGCTGATAATCGAATAGGCATCTTTTTCCAGCATCAGAGCTCCCAACACCGCCTCTTCAAGTTCGCGGGACTGAGGTTGCAGTTTTCCAAATTCCGGTACCAGCGGATTCGTTTTCTTCTTACTCGGTTGATACAGTGGTTTATCGGTAGCCATACACGCTTCTTTTATTTTGATTGGGCAACAAAGTTAATGAAAATTGCCTACTTTTGTTCTTTCA
The DNA here is from genome assembly GCA_036508045.1 of Bacteroidales bacterium. GTDB lineage: Bacteria > Bacteroidota > Bacteroidia > Bacteroidales > JAQUTK01 > JAQUTK01. Next base: position 3,274 of record DATCIB010000104.1, on the reverse strand, counting down.
AACAAAATATTCCATGCTATGATCCGATTTCCAAATGCAAAAATAAACCTTGGTCTGAACATCACTCGCCGAAGACCCGATGGATACCATGACATAGAGACTGTCTTCTACCCGATAGGCTGGAAAGATGCACTTGAGATAGTACCCTCAGAGCAGTTAAAAGAAGGCTACAGCTATCAAGGCAGTGGATTGCACATTGACTGTCCTCCGGAAAAGAATCTGGTGCTCAAGGCTTATACATTACTAAATAAAGACTTCCCGCTTCCCCCGGTGGACATCTATCTGCACAAGGTCATTCCGTTTGGAGCCGGGCTGGGAGGTGGTTCATCCGATGCCGCTTCCATGCTACTTTTGCTCAACGAATGGGCTAATCTTAATTTGACACTGGACGAACTGGCGGTTTATGCCTCAAAGCTTGGAGCAGACTGTTCCTTCTTTATATACAACAAACCGCTATTTGCACACGGTATTGGAAACCTGTTTGAACCGGTGGAGGTATCATTGGCAGGTTACTATCTGGTGCTTGTAAAGCCACCCGTGTTCGTTTCAACAGCTGAAGCTTATGCAGCAGTGACTCCAACACTCCCTGAAGTCTCTTTAAAAGAGCTCCTGAAGATGCCTGTTGAAGAGTGGAAAGGGCGAGTTGTCAATGACTTTGAAAAAAGTGTTATTGAACGCTATCCACTCATTCGTGAGATAAAAGAACAACTTTACAGTACCGGCGCACTCTATGCGTCCATGTCCGGATCGGGTTCATCTGTCTATGCAATATTTAAGCAAGAGCCTGATATTAAGTACTTATTTGAGGGCTGTGAGTGTTTTATTGATAGGCATTAATATGAATTGACAACATTTTTATATGTAAATGCTTACAGTTTGCTTCTTTTATCGTTGAAAAACAACTAACTTTGCATTTTGTAAAATAAATAATAGTTTATGGCAAAGGTAAAAGGAACCGTTTTGGTAAATACCGAACGTTGCAAAGGTTGTGAATTATGTGTGGAAGCCTGCCCGACAGATACATTGGCTCTTGCAAAGAAAGAGGTCAACGACAGAGGATACCACTATGCATACATGGAAAATCCCGATGATTGCATTGGATGTGCTGCATGTGGCATCGTATGTCCGGATGGCTGTATCACAGTATATAAAGTAAAACTGTAAGAATTATGTCAGAAGAAATAAGATTAATGAAAGGCAATGAGGCCATCTCACATGCGGCAGTACGCTATGGTATGGATGGCTATTTTGGATATCCCATCACTCCACAGTCAGAGATCCTTGAAACATTGACTGAACTGAGACCCTGGGAGACGACCGGCATGGTAGTGCTGCAGGCTGAAAGTGAAATAGCTGCGATTAATATGGTTTATGGGGGTGCCGGTGCCGGTAAAAAGGTGATGACCTCTTCTTCCAGTCCGGGAATCAGTTTGAAACAGGAAGGAATCTCTTATATTGCCGGAGCCGAACTTCCTTGTCTGATTGTCAATGTAATGCGTGGTGGCCCGGGTTTAGGAACAATCCAACCGAGCCAAGCTGACTATTTTCAGACCACAAAAGGCGGTGGACACGGTGATTACAGACTGATAGCCTTAGCACCGGCATCTGTACAGGAAATGGTGGACTTTGTAGGTCTGGGTCTGGAACTTGCCTTCAAATACAACAACCCTGCGATCATTCTTGCCGATGGTGTCATTGGTCAGATGATGGAAAAGGTCGTGTTACCGAAGCAACAAAAACGTCGTACAGAAGAAGAGATCAGAAAGGAATGTCCATGGGCAGCTACCGGTAAAACGGCTGATCGCAAACCGAATGTGATTACTTCTCTTGAACTGGATGCGGAACGCATGGAACAGAATAACATTCGGTTTCAGGCAAAGTATCGCACCATCGAAGAGAACGAAGTGCGCTACGAAGAGCTCTATTGTGAAGATGCAGAGTACATCGCTGTAGCTTTTGGCTCAAGTGCCCGTATCTGTCTGAAGTCTGTGGAGATTGCCCGCGAACAAGGCATCAAACTAGGTCTTCTCCGTCCGATTACGCTGTGGCCTTTCCCGACAAAGATCATCAGAGAGTATGCAGAGAAAGTGAAAGGCTTCCTTTCTGTTGAATTGAATGCCGGACAAATGGTGGAAGATATACGTCTTGCTGTGAATGGACGTACTGCTGTCGAACATTATGGTAGAATGGGAGGTATCGTCTTTTCTCCGGAAGAGATTGTTGAGGCTCTCAAGGAAAAACTAATCAAAGAGTAAGGAGACTAAGTTATGATAACTGCAGAAGAAATAATTAAACCTGAGAATCTGGTTTATACAAAGCCCAAACTGATGAACAATACCTACATGCATTATTGCCCGGGTTGTAGTCATGGAGTGGTGCATAAGTTGGTGGCGGAAGTGATTGAAGAGATGGGTATGGAAGAAAAGACGATCGGAGTCTCTCCGGTTGGCTGTGCTGTGTTTGCCTACAATTATATTGATATTGACTGGCTTGAGGCTGCACACGGAAGAGCTCCGGCTGTTGCTACAGCTGTCAAACGTCTTTCTCCCGACAAGATGGTGTTTACCTATCAGGGAGACGGTGACTTGGCAGCGATAGGTACGGCAGAGACTATCCACGCGTGCAACAGAGGGGAAAATATCGTGATCATTTTCATCAACAATGCTATTTATGGTATGACAGGTGGTCAGATGGCTCCGACGACATTGGAAGGCATGAAGACCTCTACATGTCCTTTGGGTCGCGATGTAAAACTGAATGGTCACCCGTTAAAGATATCCAATCTGGTAGCTCAACTGGAAGGAGCATGTTATGTGACTCGTCAGAGCGTTCAGACTTCTCCTGCTATTAAGAAAGCAAAGAAGGCTCTTCGTCTGGCTTTTGAAAACTCGATGGCGGGCAAGGGTGCATCACTGGTGGAATTTGTATCAACCTGTAGTTCCGGATGGAAGATGACCCCGGTACAGTCTAATAAATGGATGGAAGAGAACATGTTCCCATTCTATCCGCTTGGTGATTTAAAAAACGAATAATCAGCGATGAAACAAGAAATAATTATAGCCGGTTTCGGCGGACAGGGAGTGCTTTCCATGGGAAAGATCCTTGCATATTCCGGGTTGATGGAAGGCAAAGAGGTAAGCTGGATGCCTTCGTATGGACCGGAGCAACGTGGTGGTACAGCAAACGTAACAGTGATCCTGAGCGATGATCGGGTGAGTTCGCCTGTATTAAACAGCTTTGATATTGCAGTAGTGCTCAATCAACCTTCCATGGA
>DATCIB010000103.1:0-16144 GCA_036508045.1 Bacteroidales bacterium | reverse complement strand
TGTTGTATCAGAAAATTCCGTATCTTTGCACCCGTATTTTAATCAACATAATGTCTAACTTATTAATTGCAAAACAATTAACTTAATGGAAAATCTTAAAAATGTAGCTCCGGATCAAACCTTTGATTGGGAAGCTTACGAAAAAGGTGAAGTTCTTACTGACAAAAGTAAAGAAGAACTCGAACTAACTTACGACAAAACTCTCAGTGCTGTAAAGTCCGGAGAAGTTGTTGAAGGAACTGTAATCACGATGAACAAACGTGAGGTTGTTGTCAACATCGGTTACAAATCAGATGCTATTGTATCTATGAATGAATTCCGTTACAATCCGGAATTGAAGGTTGGTGACACTGTTGAGGTGTACATCGAAAGCCAGGAAGACAAAAAAGGACAATTAATCCTTTCTCACAAGAAAGCACGCGCAACACGCTCTTGGGATCGTGTTAATCAGGCTCTTGAAAACGACGAGATCATCAAAGGTTACGTTAAATGCCGCACTAAGGGTGGTATGATCGTTGACGTATTTGGCATTGAAGCATTCTTACCAGGTTCTCAGATTGACGTGAAACCGATTAGAGACTATGATGTATTCGTTGACAAAACAATGGAATTCAAAGTTGTTAAAATCAACCAGGAGTTCAAGAATGTTGTTGTATCTCACAAAGCTCTTATTGAAGCCGAACTTGAACAACAGAAAAAAGATATTATTTCCAAACTCGAAAAGGGACAAGTACTCGAAGGTACTGTCAAGAACATCACTTCATACGGAGTATTTATTGACCTTGGTGGAGTTGATGGTTTGATTCATATTACTGACCTTTCTTGGGGTCGTGTTTCTCATCCGGGCGAAGTTGTTCAGTTGGATCAGAAGCTGAATGTTGTAATCCTTGATTTCAACGATGACAAGAACCGTATTGCTTTAGGTTTGAAGCAACTGACTCCGCATCCTTGGGATGCTCTAAGCGCTGAGATGAAAGTTGGCGACAAGGTAAAAGGAAGAGTAGTTGTGATGGCTGATTATGGCGCATTTATCGAAATAGCTGCGGGTGTTGAAGGATTGATCCATGTTTCTGAAATGTCTTGGTCACAACACTTGCGGAGTGCACAAGATTTCATGAATGTTGGTGATGAAGTAGAAGCTGTTATCCTGACTTTGGATCGTGAAGAACGCAAAATGTCTTTGGGTATCAAACAACTTAAACCGGACCCTTGGGAGAACTTTGACACAAAATACGCAGTAGGCACTAAACATCATGCTAAAGTGCGTAACTTCACTAACTTTGGAGTATTCGTTGAAATTGAAGAAGGTGTTGATGGATTGATTCATATCTCTGACCTTTCTTGGACAAAGAAAATCAAACACCCATCTGAATTCACTGAAATTGGTTCAGAGATAGATGTAATTGTTTTAGAAATTGACAAAGACAACCGTCGTTTGAGCCTTGGCCACAAGCAACTCGAAGAAAATCCATGGGATGTATTCGAAACAATCTTTACGGTTGATTCTATCCATGAAGGTACAATCATCGAGATTCTTGACAAGGGTGCCGTTATTGCATTACCATATGGTGTAGAAGGATTTGCAACTCCAAAACACCTGGTGAAAGAAGACGGTAAACAAGCTCAGATAGAGGATAAACTTGATTTCAAGGTCATAGAGTTCAACAAGGATGCTAAACGCATTATTCTTTCTCATAGCAGAGTATTTGAAGACGAAGCAAAATCTGGTGAGTCTGCTGAAAAGAAAGCAGCAAAGAAGAATAATAGCAAAAAGCCTAAAACTGAAGAAATAACTTCTTCTACAGGTAACGAAAAAACTACTTTAGGTGATATCGAAGGATTGGCTAACTTGAAAGCTCAAATGGATGAAGCTGAAAAGAAGTAATTAAATAACTTCATATATACAGAGAAGAGGGTGGTCACTTGACCACCCTCTTTTTATTATGATTTAACAGCCAGAGAACTAGCTTTCCAAATTAATCAGCTTACTTTGTATCTTTAATAATTACTACAGTAAAGGGACATCTGTTTGAACCATGAAAAAGAATCGGATTATAGCACTTCTTACAATACTCATTTCTTGTATTAGTTGTAATAATACTGAAAAACTAGCGGAAGAAAGAGAGCGCATACCTTTGGAAGGGAAATGGCAATTTGACTTGGATCCAACCAATAAAGGACAAAAAGAAAGATGGTTTAATAAATCACTGAGTGAAACCGTTGAGCTCCCCGGTACTACTGATGAAAACAAAAAGGGTATCAAAAATTCGATTACTGAAGAGACAATGCGCCTATCCAGGACTTATTTTTATGAAGGAAAAGCATGGTACAGCAAAGAAATCAACATTCCTCTGTCGTTTATCGGCAAACAGGTTACACTACATTTGGAACGAACAAAAGCGGTAAAAGTGTGGTTGGATAGCACTTTCATTGGTTCAGCAAACAATATTCTTACCCCACAACTCTACGACCTCTCAAAATCAATTACTCCGGGAAGACACAAATTGACCATTATGATAGATAATGGCCCTGATTCTGTTCCTGATGAGATAAAAGGTTCTCACGCATGGACCGATAATACACAAACTAATTGGAATGGAATCATTGGTGATCTTTTCATAGAAGCAGCACCTGTCATTTCAATACAGTCTATTCAAGTATATCCAAACATAGAGAATAATACGGTAACCGTACATGTACGGATTAGGAATAAAGAAGTTGCTGAAAGAAATGGAAAGATAACATTCTCTGCAGAAGCATTTAATACGCCAAAGAAAGATAAGATTAAACCTCAACATTATCCTCTTCTTGTAAGTCCCAGAGAGAATAACTATGAATTTACTTTGCCGATGAGTTCCAATACTCAACTTTGGAGCGATTTTTCCCCTGCCCTATATGCGCTTTCTATCTCATTGGAAGTTGATAATATCGTAGACAATCAAACTGTAAATTTCGGAATGCGCCATTTTTCTACAGAAGGTTCTAATTTTACAATCAATTCTAAAAAGACATTTCTTCGGGGAAAACACGATGCATGCGTTTTCCCGACGACCGGTTATCCTCCAATGAATAAAGAGGAGTGGATCAAGGTTTTCAATATTGCAAAAAGTTATGGCATTAACCACTATCGTTTCCACTCATGGACACCTCCTAAAGCGGCTTTTGAGGCTGCTGATATTGTTGGAATATATATTCAGACAGAACTCCCTTTCTGGGGGGTGCTTGATAAAGAAAAAGAAAGACTCAATACCTTCTTGAAAACGGAAGGAGATCTGATTCTTGAGAATTATGGCAATCATGCCTCTTTTGTAATGATGGCACTGGGCAATGAACTTACTGGAGATGAAAATATCATGCGGGGAATGGTTGAATCATTTAAAACAAAAGACACAAGGCATCTATATGCATTTGGTTCAAATAATTATCTTGGAATGTTCGGACAAGGATCCGGAGAGGACTATCTGGTGAGTTCTCGCATAGGTGCTGATACCGACTCCTCCTTTACCACGCACGTCAGATCCAGCTTTTCGTTTGCCGATGCCTATAAGGGTGGCTATCTAAACGCACTATATCCTTCTACAAGACTAACATATGGGAACGGAATCAATAACTGTCTGATACCCGTTATTAGCCATGAGAACGGACAGTTTCAGGTATTCCCTGATTTCAAAGAAATTGGGAAATATAAGGGAGTACTGGAACCAAACAATTTAAAGACTTTCAAGAAACGCCTGGAAAAAAGAGAACTTGATGATCAAATTGCCGATTTCCACAAAGCATCAACTGCTTTTGCTGCTATCTGCTATAAGGCCGATATTGAGATGGCATTGCGTACAAAAGGATTTGGGGGATTCCAGCTTCTCGACCTCCAAGACTATCCGGGACAAGGCACAGCTTTAGTCGGAATGCTCGATGCTTTCATGGAAACCAAAGGAGGCATCACACCTAAAGAGTTTTCTCAATTCAACAACCAGATTGTGCCATTAGCTCTTTTTGATAAATATTGCTGGAGCAACGATGAAACGTTTGAATGCACAGTAGAACTAGCCAACTATTCACAAGAAGAAATTGAAGAAGGTTTTGTGGACTGGCAGGTAAAAGACGAGAATGGAAAAGTGATTGAAATAAATCAGTTAATATCCAGATTCCCGCAAGGCGAGGTAACAAAAGCAGGCATAATATCTTTTCCACTCAAGAAAATCAATCACGCGACCCAATTGACTCTTCTCTTGAGTCTGGAAGGTACTGATTACCAGAATTCATACTCTCTCTGGGTTTACCCGGAGAGCAAGATACTAAAAAAACCTGATAATATCGAGATTACTTCTTCTGTTGATACACATCTGATAAAGAGTCTCACTGAAGGAAACTCAGTCGTTCTCTTCCCCGATGCAGAGAAGCTTCAGGGGATAGCTTTGAATGGGTTATTCACTCCGGATTATTGGAATTTCAATATGTTTAAAGGAATCTCAGAAGGACTTCATCGTGAAGTATCCCCGGGAACCCTGACCATATTTACAAATCCTTCACACCCATTATTTAAGGAATTCCCAACTGAGAGTCATTCAGACTGGCAGTGGTGGATTATTGTGCGCAACTCCCTCCCACTCATTCTTGACGAGATACATGGAAGATACAAACCAATTGTGCAAGTAGTAGATAATATTAACCGCTGCCACAGATTAGGAATCGTTTTTGAGTTTGCAGTTGGAAAGGGGAAATTATTGGTATGTATGGCTAATCCTGAAGCTATCGTGCAAACACCCGAAGGGAAACAATTCTATAATTCTCTTCTTAAATATGCAGAGTCAAGTCATTTTAATCCTTCTACACATTTGACTGAAGAAGAATTACTTCATCTTTTTGCCACACCAAAAAAGGCTTCCTTATCTAGAATGGATAGATAATTCAAATAACAAGAATGGCTGCCTTTACTTAAAGGCAGCCATTCTTGTTATTTGAATTATGATATCCTCGTTACTTTACACGTCCAATATAAGAACCATCTCGTGTATCAATTTCAATCTTTTCGCCTTCATTAATAAACAAAGGAACACGAACCTCAGCTCCGGTTTCTACAGTTGCAGGTTTCAATGTATTAGTGGCAGTGTCTCCCTTTAAGCCGGGTTCAGTATATGTAACTAAAAGAACCACATGCGCCGATAATTCTGCATACAACACAGTTTCTGAATCCGCATGTACCATCGCTTCAATGACATCACCTTCTTTGAGAAACTGAACACCAATTATACTTGCCTCTGGGATTACGATTTGTTCGTAGGTTTCTGTATGCATGAAGTTATATCCCATATCATCTTTGTAAAGAAACTGATAAGGTCTTCTCTCAATACGAACCTCATCCAATTTAAATCCTACACTGAATGTGTTTTCCAAAACACGTCCGGTTTGTACATTTCTCAATTTTGTACGGACAAATGCCGGTCCTTTACCTGGTTTAACATGAAGAAATTCCACTACAGTGTAATATCCATTATTATACTCAATACACATTCCATTTCTAATTTCTGCTGTTGTTGCCATAAATAAATATATGTTTAGCTATTTGATTATTATGGCGCAAAATTAGTCTAATTTGATTTAACAGCCAAATGAACTGATGCAAATCAAACCTCCATCCCTCAAATTGACAGATCCTTAGAAAACTTTTTATCTAAAAGTGAGACAAAAGTTTGCTATGTCAAAAAAAGTTCCTACTTTTGCAAACTCAAATGCATAACTAAAAAAAGATATAACGGCAATGAAAAGAACATTTCAACCTTCAAACAGAAAGAGAGTGAACAAGCATGGCTTCCGCAGCAGAATGGAAAGTGCTAATGGTCGCAGAGTATTGGCATCACGTCGTGCAAAAGGCAGAAAGAGATTAACAGTATCAGACAGCATGTCGGGTAAAGCGTAAAAATCGCCGTTGTTATCACAAAAAAAAGTAAAGGTTGAAGATAAGGCCTTTACTTTTTTTGTTTTTATTGCCTTCATTCCCCGTTTTTAATTAGATTTGCAACTAAATAATGCAATGCTCGGATAAGATGAACGTCAAAAACTTTTTCCTGTTCTTAAGAAGCAAACTGTTTTGGTGGAATATCTTGGCCATAGTTGCCACAGGTATTCTTTTAATAATTGGAACTTTACTCTTTCTGAATAGTTATACAGATCATGGGGAATCAGAAATTGTACCCGACATCAAAGGATTGACAGTAGGAGAAGGTATTCCCCTACTGGAAAACAAAGGATTGAGGTATGAGATTGTTGATTCTGTCTATCAGGAAGATGCTTTACCAGGAGTCATATTGGGTCAACTACCCAAACCAGCCTCACGTGTAAAGAGAAATAGAATTGTTTTCCTCACTGTGAATGCTAGTTCACCTTTGACATTAGCCATACCCGATGTTCGAGATATGTCGCAACGTCAAGCTATTGCCATCTTAAAAGGATCTGGATTCAAGATTGGAACTATCAGATTTGTACCTTCAGAGTTCTCTAACCTTGTTGTAGAAATGACTTATGTAGGAAGAAACCTTCTTCCCGGACAAAAACTGCCTATCGGATCCGTTATCGACATGGTTGTAGGTCAAGGTTACTCCAATGAAATGGTAGAAACGCCGGATTTGACAAGCCTCTCGCAGGAAGAAGCAACAACTCGTGCCCATGAAGAGACATTCAGTATCGGAGGTATATTCTTTGATGTACAGCCTGCAAATGATGAAGAAAAATTCAGCTACATGGTTTACAAGCAAAATCCACAAAGAAAAGAATTAGCGCCTAAAGGTAAAGCAATAGATATCTATCTAACGAAAGATAAGGATCTGGTCAGAAAAGAGAAAGAAAAGAGGGAGAACGGAACGGCCCCGGTCAAGATTGAAAGTGATGATGAGTCATGGTTTTAAGAGGCGAGGCAATGGATACAAACGACAGTATTGATGAAGAAGATGAAGATGTGGAATATATACCTCAGGAAGAGCCTGCTTCCGGCGCATTATATGAACACTATCGATTTACTGTAGACAAAGGCCAGACATTGCTCCGAATCGATAAGTATCTTACTAACTTGATAGAACACACATCCAGGAGTAGGATACAATCAGCAGCGGAAGCTGGATATATATTTGTAAACGGAAACCCCGTTAAGGTCAACTACAGGGTTAAGCCTAAAGACGTAATTACAATCATGATGGCCTACCCTCGAAGAGAGACTGAAATCTTTCCGGAGGAGATTCCTCTCTGTATTGTTTATGAGGATGATGATTTACTAGTAGTTAATAAACCTCCCGGACTCGTTGTTCATCCCGGAGTCGGAAATTTTACAGGAACCCTATTGAATGCCTTGGCATTTCATATGAAAGATGATCCTGAATTTGACAGTAACGATCCAAGAGTCGGATTGGTTCATCGGATAGATAAAGACACTTCAGGGCTCTTGCTGATAGCTAAGCGAGCAGAGGCAAAAACTCATCTGGGAAGACAATTCTTTAACAAGACAACAAAACGCCTTTATAATGCGTTAGTATGGGGAAATGTCGAAGGAGATGAAGGTGTAGTTGAAGGGAATATAGGCAGAAATCCGAAAAACAGACTGCAAATGACAGTGTTTCCTGATGGCGATCAGGGCAAAACAGCAGTTACACATTACAAAGTATTGGAACGCTTCGGATATGTCACCTTGATTGAGTGCAGGCTGGAAACTGGAAGAACACATCAGATTCGTGCACACATGAAGTATATAGGTCATACCTTGTTTAACGATGAACGCTATGGAGGCAATGATATTCTTAAAGGAACAACCTTTGCCAAATATAAACAGTTTGTTAGAAATTGCTTTGATCTTTGTCCGCGACAGGCATTACATGCAAAAACATTGGGATTTGTACATCCAAGTACCGGAAAATATATGTACTTTAGTACGGAATTACCTGATGATATGTCACTTCTTATAGATAAATGGAGATATTATATTCAAAATAGAATATTAGAATAATAAAAGATGAAAAAGAACATAGCTATAATTGCAGGTGGGAACTCTTCCGAAGTGGAAGTTTCTCTTAAAAGCGCGAAAGGAATATTCTCCTTTATTGATGGAGAAAAGTATAATAAGTACATTGTAACGATAGAACGTAAACAATGGCAGGTTGAGGTTGTACCTGGTTTTCGTGTCCAAATTGACAAAAGCGATTTTAGTTTTTTGTATGGCAACCGGAAAGTATTCTTTGATTTTGCATATATCACAATCCATGGAACTCCCGGAGAAGACGGAAAGCTTGAAGGGTATTTCGATTTGGTCGGTGTCCCCTATTCCACGTGCGATGTCCTTACTTCTGCGCTTACTTTTAATAAATTCGCATGTAATCATTATCTTTCCGCATTTAAAGCACAGCTACCGGATCTTAACATTGCTAAGTCCATTCTTGTAAGAAAAGGCGATAAGATAACAGGAAAAGAGATCGTCAGCCATGTGGGACTGCCCTGTTTTGTAAAACCGAATGCGGGAGGCTCAAGCTTTGGAGTATCCAAAGTAAAAAATGTACTGGATTTTCAAAAAGCAATCAAAGACGCGTTGAAAGAGAGTGATGAGGTTGTTATTGAAGAATATATTCAAGGAACAGAAGTTACATGCGGTTGTTTTAAGACAGCAAAAAAGCGAGTAGTTTTTCCGATTACAGAAGTTGTTACTTCCAATGAATTCTTTGACTATAATGCAAAATACAATGGAGAGGTGCAGGAAATCACCCCAGCCAGGATTTCTATTGAGATGGCAAAAAGAATTAGTAATCTGACCTCAGACATTTACACTTTGCTGGGGTGCAGAGGCATTATTCGCATTGATTACATTCTTTCCGGGGAGGCAATTTTCATATTGGAAATAAATACAACTCCCGGAATGACTGAGACTAGTTTCATTCCACAGCAGATACGTGCTGCTAAACTAAAAATCAGCGATGTAATGGATGATATTATCCAAGATATTTTAAAAGATACAATAAAATAAATATAACTATGGATTTAAATAAGTTTGAAGACATTCGTCCTTATAATGACGAAGAAGTTCCTGGAATCATTCAGAAGCTACTGAACGAACCAATTTTCAGGAGTGTTCTTTCATCCGTATTTCCAGATCTTCCTGCCATGGTATTGGAGGACTTCTTGAAAGGGATCCTTTCAAAAGAAGAGTTTCAGACAAAAGTATCTTATGAGGTACTCCGAGGTATTGCTAAACGTACGACCGTAAACCTGGATTGCTCCGGATTAGATCATTTATCCAAGGATATAAGCTATACTTTTATTTCTAACCACAGAGATATTATACTTGACGCTGCCTGGCTGAATGTTTTATTGTTTGCAAATAACTTTCCGACAACAGAAGTGGCTATAGGTGATAACTTATTTGTTTTGGATTGGATTAGGGAGATCACGCGCCTCAATAAAAGCTTTATTGTAAAAAGAGGACTGACGGGAAGACAAATGCTTGAGTCTTCGGCAATCTTGTCCAGTTATATGCATTTCGCTATTACGAAAAAAAATACTTCAATCTGGGTTGCCCAACGGGAAGGAAGATCAAAAGATTCGGATGACCATACCCAGGAAAGCTTGCTAAAGATGCTTATTATGGGTGGAGACGGCACTGTGATTGAAAGTTTAAAGGAACTGAATATCGTCCCTCTCGCATTATCTTACGAATATGACCCTTGCGATTATCTGAAGGCCAAAGAGTTTCAAATGAAACGGGACAACGAAGATTTCAAAAAGGCTCAAAAAGAAGATTACCTGAGTATGAAGACTGGAATCATGGGATTTAAAGGTCGCGTACATTTTCGTGCAGCGCATTGTATAAATAGTTTTCTTGACTCTTTAGAGGAAGAAATGCCTAAAGCAGAGAAAATTACAGCTATTGCGGAATACATTGACAAACAAATTCATCACAATTATCATATCTATCCTTGTAACTATATCGCCTATGACTTGCTTTATGGCATGAAGCGATTTGAGACGTTTTACTCTGAAAAAGAAGAGACGAACTTCAAAAATTATATCTCCGGACAGCTTGAAAAAATTGAGATTGAAAACAAAGATAACGCATTCCTCCGGAAGAAAATACTGGAGATGTACTCAAATCCTTTAAAGAACAAACTTCTTGCTGACGATATAAACCTCTGAAAACTGTATGATGTGAAAGGTATTGCCATCCTGATGACCTGCATGGTCGTAATGATATCGCTCTTCATTTCGTGCTCACAGGTAGAGGACGATCCGATTGATGTATCCAATCAGTTTTACACGGATATGGTTACCGTGGGAATAAATAAACAAAGCAAGATCTATTTCACACACGACAACGGCGACAAGTTTATGGCTTCCTCACTAGATAGCGGATTGGCGTTTGTATGGGGAAGCCGTTTGCTTCTTACCTATTCATTTAAACCCCCAAAAGAGACTGACAATGAGGGATATTACCACATTATTCCCAAAGGATATCAAAGAGTATACAATAGTTACCCTATAGTACCTGCAAATATGGATTCGCTGATACTTCCTGCGTTGGACCCGGTAAAGGTGGAAAGTCTCTGGACAGGAAATGCTTTCTTGAATATGGCTATTACGTATGATTACTATATCATTCCTCATGTAGTGTTACTGATCGAAAAGTCGTGCGACACAATCTCAGCTAATCACTCAGTCACCTTTGATTTCTTTCACAGCAAGGCATACGATACTTCGGGTATGTTTACGAGAAACTATCTATCCTTCTCTCTCAACCGATACCGCACGGCAGACGATGCACCATTATCCGTGCATGTTAATGTACTAACTGAAGATTCTGTATGGACCAACTATGAACGGAAAATCACCTGGCCGAAATGACGAGGTTACTTTTTTTCTTGTTGATTGGAATCTCCTTGTGTGAGTCCGCTACTCTGAACGCCACCGAAATACCCAAGAGGGAGATGCGTGCAGTCTGGCTTACAACAAATTATGCTTTGGACTGGCCCAAATCAAAAGCAAACACAGTTGCCGGACGTTTGAAGCAACAACGGGAGATGATTCACATATTGGATCAATTGGCGGCCGCCAATTTTAATGTAGTATTGTTTCAGACTCGTCTCAGAGGTGATGTTTTATACCCTTCTTACATTGAGCCTTGGAGTAGCGTTCTGACTGGAAGCATTTCCTCACCCGGATATGATCCATTGGATTTTATGACGAAAGAATGTCACAAGCGGGGTATGGAGTGCCATGCATGGATAGTTTCTATTCCTCTCGGTACGACAAGCCATATAAGAAGTCTTGGAAAGAGATCCATTGCCAATAGCAGACCTGATATGTGCAAACAGTTATTTGGCGAGTATTATCTGGATCCCGGACATCCTGAGACGGCCCCATATATCCTCTCTTTGGTGAAAGAGATCGTATCAAACTATGATATTGACGGAATTCATTTGGATTATATCCGCTACCCTGACAAAGCAGAGTACTTTCCTGACAAAAGCACTTACGAAAAATCCGGTAGCAAACTCCCGCTTAAAGAATGGCGAAGGGAAAACATCAACCGGATCGTTTATACCATATATGACTGGGTGAAAAAGACAAAACCAAGAGTTAAAATCAGCAGCGCGACTCTTGGAAGGTATATCAGTTTGCAGGAGGTACCTACTCCGGGATGGACATCTTTTGAAACTGTATATCAAGATCCTAAAGAATGGATGAAACAAGGAAAGCTCGATTTTATCGTTCCGATGATGTATGCAAAAGATAAGTACTTTTATCCCTATGTGTACAATTGGCAGTCAGTATCCAACGGTCGACCCATCATCCCGGGTCTTGCTGCTTACCAACTGGAAAGAAAAGAGAAAGACTGGCCATTACGTGATATTACTGACCAGATAAACTTCACCCGCATTACGTCAGCAGGTGGACAAGGATATTACCGTGCGGGTAATCTTTTACAAAACGAGAAGGGAATATGGGATTATCTCATTGATGCTCCATACTCATTCCCGGCCTTACTTCCTTTGATGAATTGGAATGATTCAGTAGCCCCTTTGGCTCCAATCGATCTTGAGATAACCGAGAATAAGGATGAGTGGATTTTTACTTGGAGACAGAAACCTGAAAAAGGGAAAGCATTCCCCTTCACTTATACACTCTATGGTTTCTCCAATGCTAATTCCTGTTCATTACCGGCAGAATATATAATCCGCACAGGCATTCGTGGTAACCAGACACGGGTTTCGAAAATGATTATTTCCGCAGATACACACTATTTCTGCGTAACAGCTTGTGATGAAGCATATAACGAGAGCGCGCCATCCGTTCTCTCTTCTCCCTATTACTCGAAGCTGTACAGTAATCGAGGCATCTCTTTCCGTCGTGTCTCCCCAAAAGGTGAGTACATGATTGAGACAGAAGACAATTATACTCAGATTGTTATAAAAAACATTTTAAATCAGACTCTATTCAATGATAGTTATTCAGATTCTTTACAGCTGGGTTTCCTTCCCTCAGGCTCATACAAAGTTATTCTCACTTGTGAGGAGGGCAAAATAAAGAACTTTGTATGGAATAAGCAGTGACTCATAAACAATCTTTTGCTATCTCTACTTTGCATTTTCTAATTTAATTATATATCTTTGCCTGTCAATATATAAACTTGTATGGATTCTTTTTTTAAAACGCACCAATATTTAGTCAAACACGTTTGCTCTCCAGTGCGACGCGGTCTTATGGATGAGATCGATTGGAATGACCGTTTGATTGGAATAAAAGGAACCAGAGGGGTTGGAAAAACCACGTTCCTACTCTCCTATGCCAAGGAATTCTTTGGCGAAGATCGTTCATGCCTCTACATCAATCTGAATAACTTCTATTTTACTGATCATACACTGATAGAGTTTGCCGAAAGGTTTATGAAACAAGGAGGAAAGGTGTTATTAATTGATCAGATCTTTAAGCATCCAAACTGGTCGCGCGAGCTTCGTTATATATATGATAATTATACTGATATCAAGGTGGTATTCACCGGTTCATCAGTCATGCGGCTGAAAGAAGAAAACCCCGATCTTTCCGGCATTGTCGCTTCTTATTTTCTCCGGGGCTTCTCATTCAGAGAATACCTGAATCTCAAGACCGGTAGTACACTTCCTGCCTATACGTTTGATGAGATACTATCCAATCACGTGAAGATAGCAAAAGCAGTCACAGACACGGTAACTCCCGAATTACATTTTCAATCTTATCTTCATCATGGCTTTTATCCATTTTTCCTTGAAAAAAGGAACTATTCTGAAAACCTGCTTAAGACAGTTAACATGATGATTGAGGTTGATATTCTGTTTATCAAACAAATTGAACTTAAGTATCTGCACAAGATAAAGTTATTACTGAATCTGCTGGCAAAGAACGCCCCCGGATCACCCAACGTCAGTCAGCTAAGCAATGACATCATGACTTCCCGGGCCACTGTAATGAACTATATAAAATATTTAAAAGACGCACGGGTAATCAACCTGATTTACAGACAGGGCGAAGAATTTCCGAAGAAACCAACAAAGGTTTACCTTCACAACACCAATCTGATTTATGCCATCAAATCGGGAGAATCAGACAATCTGGCCTTACGTGAAACATTCTTCATCAATGCTGTATATAAGGGACACACCATCAATCAAGGAGAGAAGAACAGTACATTTCTGATTGATGAAAAATGGAATCTCCGGATAGAACAAGAATGCAACAATTCTAAAACAGATTCAGACCGTTTTTATGTCTCAGATGATTCATCGGAGATAAAGTCTATTCCAATCTGGCTTTTTGGATTCTTGTATTAATATCATTCAATGGAGCCTATGAACTATAAGAGAATCAAAGGATTAAGTGAAGAAATATACGGTCATCCTCTCTCAAAATGCTTTTAAAAACAGAATATTTACTTTTATACTTATCGAATTATGACTAAACAAAAGAAATTTATCACATGTGATGGAAATCAAGCCGCAGCACATATCTCGTATATGTTTAGCGAAGTGGCAGCGATCTATCCGATTACACCATCTTCAACAATGGCGGAATATGTCGATGAATGGGCTGCTGCCGGACGTAAGAATATCTTTGGCGAAACAGTCCTGGTACAGGAAATGCAGTCTGAAGGCGGTGCTGCCGGAGCCGTTCACGGTTCATTGCAGGCAGGAGCTTTAACGACTACCTATACCGCTTCACAAGGCCTCTTACTGATGATTCCGAATATGTACAAAATTGCCGGAGAGTTACTTCCTTGTGTGTTCCATGTATCAGCTCGTACTTTGGCTTCTCATGCTTTGTGTATTTTTGGAGATCATCAGGACGTAATGGCTTGTCGCCAGACGGGTTTTGCCATGCTGGCTGAAGGTTCTGTACAAGAAGTAATGGATCTTTCAGGTGTCTCACATCTTGCTACTATCAAATCACGCATTCCTTTTGTGAACTTCTTTGATGGATTCCGCACCTCTCATGAGATTCAAAAGATAGAGATGCTTCAAAATGAAGATTTAGCTCCACTTATTGACCAAAAGGCTTTGGCTGAGTTTCGTTCCCGTGCTATGACACCCGAAAACCCTGTTGCTCGTGGTATGGCTGAAAATCCTGATCACTTCTTCCAGCATAGAGAGTCTTCTAATTCTTTTTACACAGCAGTTCCTGCTGTTGTTGAAGAGTACATGAACGAAATTTATAAAATTACCGGACGTAAATACAATTTGTTCGACTACTATGGTGCTGAAGATGCTGACCGCGTCATCATCGCCATGGGCTCAATCACAGAAGCTATCCGCGAAGTAATCGACCACTTAGCAGAAAAAGGTGAAAAAGTTGGATTGGTTGCCGTTCACTTATATCGTCCTTTCTCTGCAAAACACTTCCTGGCTGCAGTTCCAAAAACGGCTAAACGAATTTGCGTACTAGACCGCACAAAAGAACCTGGTGCAACTGGTGAACCACTTTATCTGGATGTAAAAGACTGCTTCTATACAATGGGTGCTAATGCTCCACTTGTAGTCGGTGGCCGTTATGGTCTGGGATCTAAAGATACCACTCCTGCTCAGGCATTAGCTGTTTATGAGAATCTTTCTTTACCAGAACCAAGGAATCAATTCTCAATCGGCATCGTAGACGACGTTACTTTTTCTTCACTTCCACAGGAAGAAGAAATCTCAGTGGGCGGTAAAGGAGTAGTTGAAGCTAAGTTTTACGGATTGGGTGCTGATGGTACAGTAGGTGCCAACAAGAACTCAATCAAGATTATCGGTGATAACACGAACAAGTATTGCCAAGCATACTTCGCTTATGACTCAAAGAAATCGGGTGGATTTACCTGTTCACACCTTCGTTTTGGTGACGAACCAATCCGTTCTACCTATTATGTAAATACGCCTAACTTCGTGGCTTGCCATGTTCAGGCATATCTGAATTTGTATGATGTGACTCGCGGTCTGCGCAACAATGGCACATTCCTTTTGAACACGATCTGGGAAGGTGAAGAACTCGGAAGAAACTTGCCGAATAGGGTTAAGCGCTATCTGGCTAAGAAAAATATCACACTGTATTATATCAATGCCACTCAGATTGCAGAAGAGATTGGTTTGGGCAATCGTACCAACACCATTCTTCAGTCCGCATTCTTCCGTATTTCAAATGTAATTCCTGTTGAATTGGCTGTCACTCAGATGAAGAAATTTATCGTGAAGTCATATGGTAATAAGGGTGAAGATATTATTAATAAGAATTATGCTGCTGTAGATCGTGGTGGTGAATACAAACAATTAGCGATTGATCCTGCATGGGCAAATCTTCCTTCAGACGAAGCTGTATCAAATGATGATCCTGCATTTATCAACGAGGTAGTTCGTCCAATCAATGCTCAGGATGGTGACTTACTGAAAGTCTCTGCATTCAAAGGGCGTGAAGACGGAACGTGGATTCAGGGAACATCCGCTTATGAGAAACGCGGTGTTGCGTCACATGTACCTGTGTGGAATCCAGAAAACTGTATCCAGTGTAACAAGTGCGCTTATGTGTGTCCTCACGCTACAATCCGTCCGTTCGTGCTCGACGCTGAAGAGTTGAAAGGTGCAAACTTCGCTACCATCGAGATGAAAGCTCCTGCCAC
>DATCIB010000102.1:0-6527 GCA_036508045.1 Bacteroidales bacterium | reverse complement strand
GAGGCTGACGGGAATTGTTTCGCGGGGCGGATCGATCATGGCCAAATGGATGATGTCACATAATGAGGAAAGCTTTTTGTACACGCACTTTCAGGAAATCTGTGATGTGCTGAAACAATATGATGTGGCTGTCTCTCTGGGCGATGGACTTCGTCCGGGTTGCACCGCTGATGCCAATGACGCGGCACAGTTTGGCGAACTGGAAGCGCTCGGCGAACTGACCAAGATTGCTTGGGCGAACAATGTTCAGACCTTTATTGAAGGTCCCGGACATGTGCCCATGCACAAGATCAAGGAGAATATGGACAAACAATTGGAATGCTGTATGGAAGCTCCTTTCTATACACTCGGACCGTTGGTTACAGATATTGCACCCGGTTACGACCATATAACTTCAGGTATCGGTGCCGCGCTGATCGGCTGGTATGGCACTGCGATGCTTTGTTATGTCACTCCAAAAGAACATTTGAGTCTGCCCGATAAAGAAGATGTTCGTGTAGGAGTAGTCACCTATAAGATAGCAGCTCATGCGGCTGACATTGCCAAAGGACATCCCGGGGTTACGTTGCGCGATGACGCGTTAAGTAAAGCACGCTATGATTTCCGCTGGAAAGATCAGTTCAATCTGTCGCTAGACCCTGAACGTGCCAGAGAGTATTTCATGGCTCGTAAGGGAGCGGATCAGGAAGGCTCGGAGTTTTGCACGATGTGCGGACCTAATTTCTGTGCGATGCGCATCTCGAAAGAAGTCAGCGAGTGTATCAAAAAATAATCATTGCAATAACGTAAAGAGGGTGTCTCAATAGTCTGAGACACCCTCTTTGTTTTCATATACTTACCTGTCTGCTATCAAGCTCACCTTTTCAATGCTCAGAGACTTTAAGAAACTCTTGCGACTGCTTTATTGCTTCAATGTGACTTTTTTAGCTTCCGAGTTATAAATAACCTCTTTGAATTGCCCGGGGGTAATCTTGACCGGCTCTACTGTCAGTTCGGGGATGTTGTACGATTTCAAACGCAGAGTATGTTCGTCAGGATTCTCAACCGGCAGGATGAAAGCTTTCGTATCGCCTCCTTTTTCATTGAAATAGGTGAAATAGGGGCGGGTATACGAACCGTCATCCCGTCTGCTGCTAAACACAATCCACCGCCCATTGGAGGACCAGGAGTGATAACTGTCCACATCCGGACTGTTGGCTTTTGAAAGCGGACGAATGCTTTTGGTATAGAAGTCAATCACATATAAGTCACTGCTCTTATGCCAGATATGAAACTGTCCGAAATCCCCCATTGTAAAGAGTAAATATCTGCCATTTGGAGAGACACGGGGAAGAGTGATACTCTTGTACATCTGTGACGCGGGAAAAATTACGTTTGGCGCACCAAATGTATTAGTCTGCATGTCGTATGGCATTGCCATCAGATCGTAATAAACACTGTCATAGCGAGCAATAACCCGTTTCCATCCGGTCGAGTCACTTCCTGCCATTGTAATATCTGGTTTGGCTGCGCAATAGAAAAGCGTATCGCCCGCTTTATTCCAGGTGGGGAACGTTTCAAACAAGTCCGGCGTCTTGCAAATAGGCGTAACCTCATCCTTGTCCACATCATAGATAATCAGGTCGGAGGCCTCGTCGAGTACTTCAACCTTTGTCTGTCCGATGAGATGAAATGACTGACCCGTTTTGTTGACGGAAAAAACAATCTTGTTCAGTGTCGGATGCCAGGCCGGATAGACGCCCGCAGACAGCGTCGAGTCTGTTTTCAGATTGACCTTTTTAATCTTATCTCCCTGAACAATAATTGTGCCACCATGAGTCTGGCGCACATGAAACAGCATGTTTTCCGTCTTCCTGTTTTGATACGTATGGCAATTGATGCAATGATTGTCTTTTACATCATACTCCCTGTTATTTTCATAGATAGGAGTCTCTTCAAATGTCCCGAGGTTTCTCTGGTAAATCCCCATCTGACGATACAGTTCATACCCCGGTTCAATCAACCGATAGGAGAGATACGGGTCAATCTCTTCCTTGGCAACATAATTAGCATAGCTCTGCCAGCGTGTCCATGCTCCGTCTTTATCTTTCGTAAAGATGGTAAATGTGATTGCATCCCCTTTACTGGCACTCAGCAAAGTGCTCCAGGAAGTAGCGGGAAACTGGATTGTGTTTTTTCCATCACCGGCAACAATGATCTCTTTCCCTCCTCCGGTTACCTGCACAATGGCAGCCTCAGCCTCCGTCTTTACTCTGAAGTTCATCGGAGCAATGTTAGGCGGAATGGTTAGTAATGTATAGTCGGGCCATATCACAGGCAGTACCGCTTTATAGGAGAACTTCTCCGGCACTGTAGCTTCCTTCTTACAAGCCAGGCAAAGTCCGGAAAGCAGCATCAGATATAGTAGTATTCGTTTCATCAGTTTACTCCGTTTTTGTTCGTTTCTTGGCTCCCTTGTTGTTTAGGTACCATGTTGCCAAAGATATAGTAATAAAGATAATGATTTCCGTACTCCTTTCGAAGCACCTCTCTTCCTTTCTCCTGATTATCCATATATTTAGAGACCTCTACAAGAAGAGCCTGTGTTCGGCTGGCAACTAACGGACTGATTGGAAACTGCTTTTCAAATCCGTTTCCGGAAGAATAACCTTCCAATGCGATTGCCTCCTGAAAATGAGTAGGAATGCGCGACTGACCCAGCAAAGCCCTGGTTCTTGGTAAGAAAGCCTCCAGCTCTTTTGCATAGAGACAAGCTGCTAATGAGAGATCCAGCGAACGGCGGCTCTTTCCATTCGTCAGATTAATGTAATATCCGATAAAAATAGGTTCTCTGTATGCCTGCTCGAAGTTGTTGTTAATTGGTTCGAGGTCAAAGGCAGAAACTAATTCCGGATCTTTCGCAATCAGTTCCTTGTGAGCGATATAATTTCTATACTTCTCGGCAAAGCCTTTTTGGAAGTACATCTTCTCAAGTACAGAAAGATATCGTTCAGCTAACCCCCATTCCTGATTCAAGATAGCACATTTAATCATCAGTCGCAACGTAAAAGGAGAAGGCCCCTCCAATATCATAAATTCCATGAGATGGTGGTATGCGGAATTGATCAGTCCCGAATAAAAGCAAGCTTCAGCAGTATAAAAGTAGGAGCCTTGAGTGAAAGTGCCATCCGGCATCTTCATTTGTATTTCCGGATAGTTATACGGAATCTCAAAGAGGCGATCTCCCAGTTGATTCGTGTTCACCAATGCAATGCTTCTGTAGGCTGCCACAGTTCGTGTGGGTGCTGACAACCCTTCCGTGCAATCAATCACTTTGTCCCATTCTTGCTGTTGGGTAAAATATTGCATCCGTGTCATGGCTCTCAGGTTTTCATCCGGACGGGCAAACAGAACCAGAAGAACAACCCCTGCCAAAGCTACCCCCCATCCGGAATAGGCTTCTTTAGACGACAGTGAGGAGAAGGTAGGCTTCTTTTTCCCCATCATCCGGCGAAGAATGGAAAGACAGACCCAACTAATTGTTGCTATTGATAAAATGGTAAGCAGCAGTATAAAGAGATTGGACGGATCCACTTCATAGATGAAGTTATAGTTGCACAGGCTCATATGGACAAGTATCCCGGCGGAGGGAAGATAGCTGGCTATATACAGCCAGTGGCTGGAACCAAACCGAAGTATCCTTTCAGTCAGCCATTGAATCAGACAAAGGAAAAGAGTGACTAACAAGGTGCCCAGCCACGGATAGTAGCAAAACTGCAAGAAGAACCGTCCGATGTAAACAGGAATATTGATCCGTGTACCTGCCACCTGATGTAACTCAGTGAAAGAACTTATGAAGAGAGACAGATCCTGCATTTTCCAAAGTATCTCACCGTAATAATAACGGACGAACACGATTGTAAACAAGAGAAAGAGAAACCGCAGAGATCCTCGGAATCGTTGAAAAGGAAGTGGAAATATTGTTCGCTTTTCCCTTTTCTTTGTTGTCTTTTCGTTATTTCGCGGAGTTGTCTTCATTCAATTTCGAGCTATTCTTTTCCGCTATTTTCTCTTTACTTCGGAGCACAATCCATAAGAGGAGGATCACTACATAACTGGTTCCGATTATTGTCAGAATCTCTGTTTTCTCTCCGACAGGTTGTTTGGGATAAAAAATAAAAGCTACGATTGCGGTATAGATGGAAAGTACGATCGTAGTAACTGTAGACTTCTTAAATCGTTTCATTGTTCGAGGATTGATTATTTGGTGCAAAAATAGTAAATATTATGGTCAGCTCATTACTTTTATTATATTATGTTCTTGATTGTTGGGATGGATAGGTTATATTTGCGTCAATAATCTAATAATCTATCTGAATATGCAAAAGATGTTACAAGAGTTCAAGATATTTGCCATGCGTGGTAATGCCATTGATATGGCTGTCGGTATCATAATCGGCGGTGCATTCGGGAAGATCGTGTCTTCAATCGTTGGAGATGTAATAATGCCTGCTATAGGATTATTGGTGGGTGGGGTAACCTTTACTGACCTGAAGATTACATTGAAAGACCCAATCTTAGATGCTGCAGGAGCAGTTACCTCACCGGCTGTAACCATCAACTACGGACAGTTTTTGCAAGTGACATTTGATTTTATCATTGTTGCTTTTGCTGTGTTTCTGCTCATCAAACTGATCAATCGTATGACAGTGAAGAAAGAGGAAGTCTCTGTAGCACCTCCAGCACCTCCTGTTATTAGTGACGATGTCAAACTTCTGATAGAAATCCGCGACTTGCTGAAAGAAAAGAAATAAGCGTAAGGTATAAACAAAAAAGAAGCTGCCCATCGGACAGCTTCTTTTTTGTGGGAGTCATATCACATGCTAGTTAACAATGGAGACTTTCATCTTTACATCCGTATAAGGACGATCAAAACCATTAACCTTCAGAGCGGCAATCTTATCAATCACATCCAGCCCTTCGATAACCTCCCCAAAGACGGTATAATCGCCATCCAGATTGGGAGTACCACCGATGGTGGTATAAGCCTCTCTCTGTGCGGGACTGAAAATCAGTTTATTGGGAGATGCCATTAATGCGGAGTCAAGCTGAGCTTTGATGACACGGACCTTCTCGTTGTAGAGCTTCGGATTACTCTCTTTTAAAGCGTTGAGTTCGTCTTTGATTGGATTATAAATCAGGGAATACGCTTTATTCTTTATAGGAAGATTCTTAGCTAGTTCCATCGTATCCAATTGACCGGCAGTCAGCACTGTCCCTTGCACGATAAAGAACTGAGAAGCATCTGATTTCCTTTGTGGATTTACGTTGTTTGGTTGACGGGGAGCGCATAAGGCCCCTTTCTTATGAAAATAAGTCTTGCGAAATTCAGGAAACAGTTCCATGCTAGAGTTCCCATATCCTACCTTTACGCCGGGAGCAGCACCGCGTGAGTCTTTCGATCCTCCCTGAATGACATAACCCTTGACTACCCGGCTGAATAATGTCCCATCAAAATACCCTTGTTTAATGAGTTTGATATAGTGATCCCGATGCTTGGGAGTATCATTATACAGGATAGCCTTCATATCGCCCATGTTGGTAGAGATAAGAATAACCGTTTCTTTCGTTTGTGCACTGACAAGAAGAGAGATCGAAAACAATAAACTGACCAATATAGATTTCATGTGTATATTATATGATTAAGTGAATACTACAATGAGCGTACAAAATTAGAGATTCTATTCTGATTCGTCAAGCTATGAAATATATTAAAAAGATAATAATATCTAATTCTAATGACTTCTGAGCGTGATAAGTACGATTTCCGAAGGAGCAAACATCCGTATCGGCTTTCGAGAAGTACCAATGCCATTTGTGATGATGACCGGTTTCTTCTGCTTAGTATAACGTAATCCACTCCTGAATTGTTGCCCATAGTGTGAAGCAGTTTCCGGCGCATAGAGTCCGAAGAACGTCACTTGTCCGCCATGCGTATGTCCGGCGAGCACCAGATCACTCTTCGAAATATCCACATCCTGCGCATAGTCCGGAGTATGTGAAAGCAGTACTACGAAGTCGCTGTCGCGCAGCATCCGGTCTGGAGAAACACTGTTCTTGCGCAGGTCAAACGGGTTGCGCACTCCTGCAATGATGATCCGGTCATTATCTTTGCATATTGTATCACAATTATTTTCCAGCATCCATATATCGTTGATCTTTGCCTCCCGGAGTATCTGTTCATAGCCCACTTCGTAGTCATTATTGCCAAGCACGCCAATGATACCGTACTTCGGTTTCACTTCTCCCAGAGCCTGAAAAAGCGGTGCAATGTTTTCCACCCCCTCTTTGTAATCTCCCCCCATGAGCAGCAAGTCTGCATGCAGCGTCTGGAGCTGACCGATCAGCTTCTTCAGTCCGGGTTCCTGCAAGGCACTTTTGTAATGAATGTCGGAGATGAAAGCGATACGAAAGCCATCAAACGATGCCGGAATATCAGCATGAGAGAACGTATATTCTTTGATACGTGCAACTCCCCTCCGGCTCAG
>DATCIB010000101.1:0-6486 GCA_036508045.1 Bacteroidales bacterium | reverse complement strand
ATGTATCCACTTTCCTTTGCAGAATTAGTACGACATCATGGTTTATTGGATGAAAAAAGGCTAATCCCGCATCGGTTAGTGTATGGCTATTACCCTGATGTAGTTAATAATCCCGGTAATGAAAAAGAAATTCTGAAGCAGTTATCAGACAGCTATTTATATAAAGACATTTTGATGTGGGAGCAAATTAAGCGACCTGAAAAGCTGCTTAAGTTACTGCAAGCTCTTGCTTTTCAAGTCGGTTCGCAGGTCTCTTATTCGGAGTTAGGACAGATTTGCGGATTGGATTCGAAGACAATCGAAAAATATATCATCCTCTTGGAACAATGTTTTGTTATTTTCCGTTTAGGGTCTTTCAGCCGGAATCTAAGAAACGAACTAAAAAGCAGTAAAAAAATCTATTTCTATGACAATGGAATTCGCAATGCCCTGATTGCTGACTTTTCCATTGCCGAAACCCGGAAGGATATTGGTGCATTATGGGAAAACTTTCTTGTTTCCGAAAGAAAGAAAAAGTTGGAATATAATATACTTTGGAAAAACAGTTGGTTCTGGCGAACGGCTAAACAACAAGAAATAGACTATATAGAGGAAGGTGATGGCATTATATCTGCTTTTGAATTCAAATGGAATCCTTCTGCTAAATATAAAACGCCCAAACTCTTTTTGGAAAATTATCCCGGAAGTACTTTTGAAGTTTATACACCTGATAATGTAGAGGCTTTTTTATTGTGAAACAACTTGTTTTCGTGATGCCAATTTCAGCTTTTCAGCTTCTTCGCTGAAAATTATGCATGAAAAGTGCTTTAGGAAAGTAAAAACAAAAAAAATAAATTATCCGGCCTGAGCAGCTATAAAAGCGAACACAAGCAAAAGTGTCGCATACAAACTTCTTTGTGTCTTCATATACTGAATGTGTTTTAATTGATTACTTTTACGACGAAAATAAAGATCGTCAGAGTTGTACTTATTCCTGTTCGATCATCTGATCCTTTTTGAAGGCAAACACAATTCGTATATGACCATGAAAAAGAAAAACAACATCCTGATTCTCCTCTGTTTGTTCCTTGCATTTGGTGCGGGAGCGCAAGAAAAAATAACGAAACGAGAAGTTCTTTCATTAGACAAAGGGTGGAAATTTCACCTGGATGAAGTTTCCAATTCTCTCATCAGAGGCCACAATGAAACATATAACGCGACCAAGGCAGGTCGTGTCGGTGGAGCCGCCGGTCCCAACTATGATGATTCTTCGTGGCGGACGCTTGATCTTCCACACGACTGGGCGGTAGAAGGTGGCTTTAACCGGGACGCAAATCTCTCGCAAGGATACCGTGACCGTGGTATCGGATGGTATCGTCGAAAATTCAAATTGGATCCGGAAGATAACGGAAAGCACCTCGAACTTCAGTTTGATGGTATTGCCACTCAAGCGACTATCTGGGTAAACGGGACGGTGCTTCATCATAACTTTTGTGGATATACGTCTATGTATATCGACATTACTCCTTATGCCACGTATGGTGATAATGTAAATACTGTGGCAATACGAGTGGATGCGGATACTCAGGAAGGTTGGTGGTATGAAGGTGCCGGCATGTATCGTCACACTTGGCTGGTAAAACGTTCGCCGGTGCATATCATTACGGATGGGGTCTATGCCAATCCGGTGAAGGTTGCAGAGAAGAACTGGGAAATCCCGGTGGAGGTAACTCTGAATAATTCCGGCAAACAACCTGCAACTACTAGTGTGGAAGTTACTTTGCTGGACTCAAAAGGGAATCAGGTGGCACAGGAGATCCGGACAACAGAGATTCCGGTCTTGAGAGATGCTGTTGCCAAACTGTCGCTGAATGTTGTTGATCCTCAACTCTGGTCTGTGGATACTCCGACGCTCTATACGGTAAAGACCGTTGTCATGCAGAAAGGTGTTGTCACGGATGAAGCGATTACAAAATGCGGTTTCCGTACCATTCGTTTTGACAAGGATACCGGCTTCTGGCTGAATGACAAGAATATAAAGATAAAAGGTGTTTGTAATCATCAGGATCATGCCGGTGTAGGTGTGGCTGTGCCTGATGCTTTGTGGGAATTCAGACTCCGCAGATTGAAGGATATGGGAGTGAATGCCTATCGTTGCGCTCACAATCCAAATGCCAAAGAGTTTATGGATGCCTGCGACAGCATGGGTATGCTGGTAATGGATGAGAACCGATTATTTAATACTTCGCCTGAATATGCCAATCAGCTGGAATGGTTGATTCGCCGCGATCGTAACCGTCCGAGTGTCATTCTCTGGTCTGTGTTTAACGAGGAACCGATGCAAGGGAGTGAAAATGGATATGAGATGGTACGCCGCATGTCTGATGTAGTGAAACAACTGGATACTACCCGTCCGGTGACTGCCGCCATGAACGGTGGTTTATTCTCTGAATATAATGTGTCGCAGGCTGTGGATGTCGTTGGGTTTAATTACCAGACAGGAAGCTATGACAAGTTTCACGAGGCAAATCCCAATCTTCCGTTGACCAGTTCAGAGGATGGTTCATCTTTTATGGTCAGAGGAGAATATAAGTCGGATCGCTCAAAGAATATATTAAACTCGTACGATACAGAGCCTGCCGGCTGGGGTGCCACACATCGGAATGCATGGAAAGCTGTAGCCGAACGTCCTTTCATCGCAGGGTGTTTTTACTGGACAGGTTTTGATTACAGGGGTGAACCGACTCCTTTCAGCTGGCCTTCTGTGAGCTCTTTCTTTGGTATCATGGATGTATGCGGATTTCCTAAGATGGCTTACTTCCTGCACCAGGCACTATGGATAGAAAACAAAGATATACTGGAGGTAGTGCCTCATTGGAACTGGCCGGCTGACAGCATCGGTAAGCCAATCAAAGTGATGACTCTGACCAATGCGGATAGCGTGGTATTGAAGCTGAATGGGAAGACAATTTCCGGTCAGAAGGTGGATAAGTATGAGATGAATACCTGGAATGTTGCTTACAAACCGGGCAACCTGGAAGCAGTGGGTTATAAGAATGGAAAGATTGTATCGCGTAAGAAGGTTGAAACAACCGGCGAAGCGGTACGTTTGCAACTGACTCCATATCGTAAAGAGCTGGCAAATGACGGTTCGGATGCGATGCCGATAACTGTAGAGGTGGTTGATTCCAAAGGCCGACCTGTGCCAACGTCCAATATTATGGTGGAATTTAAGATAAGCGGTCCTGCTGAAATCATTGGTCTGGGCAATGGAGATCCGAACTCTCATGAACCGGAGAAAGGAAATATGCGTAGTTTGTTTAATGGTTTGGCACAAGTCATCATCCAGAGTCGGGAAGGGAAGGAAGCTATTGTCCTTACAGCTACTGCCCCCGGGATGAAGCCTGCTACAATTACCATAGCCACAAAAGAAGTACCACCGATACCGGCTGTTGCGGTTGAGTTTGCTCCTATCGTATTGGATAAGTGGGCTGCTTCTCCTCTTTCTAAGACGAAGCCTGAGGTTAACCGTAAGATTGAGGAGAATGATATGAATAGCTGGATACCTTTTTCAATGGGTGAACAGCAAAAGCTGGAAAATGCTAACTTTGTCATCGTTCGCACGACCTTCAAAGCGTATAAGTCGCATCAGAAAGAGGGAGGGCGTATCGAATTTAAGAGGGTATCCGGCAAGGCGGAAGTGTGGCTGAACGGCACACTGCTCGGTAGCAAGACGGACGAAAAAGAAGCTAACTTCACCGTTAGCTTCCCGGCTATAAGCGAACAATGTGATGTACGTGTGTTACTGGAGGGAGCTTCAGGCACTAGCGTTGGGATGAAGGGTAGTGTCAATGTACTTGGCAAATAAAATAGATTCAAAAAAGAATGTTTACGCGTATGAATAATAGATTACGGAAAGTTTGTTTGTTACTTTCATTCGTTACTATCCCTTTACTCACCGGAGCTGAGAATGGTCCGGATAAGGTGGATGGTGCTGCCGCTACCCAACAAAAAGATACGACCAAACGTGTTCTTTTCATTGGAGACTCAATCACTGACGGAAATTGGGGTGGCGGTAATGGGCCTTCATCGAAACGAAATCACTGGGATCAGAACCATCTCTTTGGCAGCGGTTATATGTATCTGTGCGCTGCTCACTTTATGGGATCCTTTCCTGAGCGGCATTATCAATTCTACAACCGGGGGATAAGTGGCAATACATTGGGAGCTCTTGAACAACGCTGGAAAGAAGATGTATTGGATATTAAACCGGATGTTCTTTCTATCCTGATCGGTACGAATGATATTGCTTTCTATTTGCGTAATACAGAGAAACCGTTTGATTTTGAGGGCTGGAAAAAGCAATATTGTTCGCTGCTGGATCAGTCACTGGCACAGAATCCGAATCTTAAGATTGTGCTTTGTGCTCCATTTGTTGCAAAAGTCGGTGAGAAGATTAGTGATCAACAAGCCGGGTTGGTAGGTCAATGCACAGCAGTGGTTGAAAAGATTGCAAAGGAGTACAAAGTGACCTATCTTCCTTATAACACTTTATTTGATACTATTATTCAGAAGCACAATGACATTCCTGCTTCTTATTGGATCTGGGATGGTATTCATCCTACTGCTGCCGGTCACAAACTGATGGCTGATATGTGGATAGATAAGATGAACCGGATTATGAAAAAGTTATAAAATCAATAATACTAATCGCTTATGAAAAAACTACTCTCAACTTTGCTCGTAGCCCTTTTGGTGCTGACAAGTTGTGGCAATCTTGCTAAAGAAGCAAAACACTCATTTACCATCGCGGACGGGAACTTCCTGTATGATGGTAAACCTGTTCAAATCCATTCCGGTGAAATGCACTTCGCACGTATACCTGCTCCTTACTGGCGCCATCGTCTGAAGATGATGAAGGCTATGGGACTGAATACAGTTGCTACCTATGTGTTCTGGAATTATCACGAAACGGCTCCCGGAGTCTGGAACTTTAAATCAGAGAGCCGCAACATCGCTGAATTTATAAAGATTGCCGGTGAAGAGGGTTTGATGGTTATCTTGCGTCCGGGTCCTTATGCTTGTGCGGAATGGGAATTTGGCGGATATCCCTGGTGGTTGCAAAAGACTCCGGGGCTGGTCATCCGTACGGACAATAAACTGTTCCTTGATTCTTGTAAGGTCTATATCAACAAACTGGCCGACCAGGTGCGCGACCTGCAGATTACAAAAGGTGGTCCACTGATTATGGTTCAGGCAGAGAATGAGTTCGGTTCTTACGTGGCTCAGCGTCCTGACATATCATTGGAGACTCACAAGAAATATAGTGCTGCCATTCGTCTGCAACTGATTGAAGCGGGTTTTGATATTCCTATGTTTACTTCCGATGGGAGCTGGCTGTTTGAGGGTGGCTCTATCGAAGGGGCTCTTCCTACGGCCAACGGTGAAAGTAACATCAAGAATCTGAAACAAATAGTCAATCAGTACAATGGAGGAAAAGGTCCGTACATGGTCGCTGAGTTTTATCCCGGATGGTTGGATCACTGGGCTGAACCTTTTCCAAAGTCTTCAGCCAGAAGTGTGGCAGGCCAGACTGCCAAATACCTGAGAGATACTGTCAGCTTCAACTTTTACATGGTACACGGGGGCACAAACTTCGGTTTTACTTCCGGTGCAAACTACAGCTCGGATAAGAATATCCAGCCTGACATGACCACATACGACTATGACGCTCCTATCAGTGAGGCTGGTTGGGCAACGGAGAAGTATATGGCTATCCGCGATACGATGAAAAAGTATGTGGATTATGAGATCCCGGCTATTCCCGAACAGATTCCTGTAATTGAGATTCCAACTATCAATCTGACCAAGAGTGTCAACTTGTTTGACATGGTAAGCGGTATGACTCCGGTGGAGAATGACACGGTGATGAGTTTCGAGGATCTGAATCAGGGACATGGATACGTGCTGTATCGCAGACATTTCAACCAACCGATCAAAGGCGAACTGAAGATTACCGGTATCCGTGACTATGCGCTGGTCTATGTGAATGGGAAGAAGGTCGGCGAACTGAACCGTGTATTCGAGAAGGACAGTATGCAAATTGATATTCCTTTTAACGGCACACTGGATATCCTGGTGGAGAATATGGGCCGTATCAATTATGGTGCTAAAATTATCTACAACACAAAGGGCCTCATCACTCCGGTGAAGATCAATGGCATCGAAATGACAGGCAACTGGGAGATGTATAAACTTCCAATGAGTGAGGTACCTGATTTGAAAGATCTACAACCCAGCTATACTGAAGGGCAGCCGGTCATCTATGAAGGTGAATTTAGCCTTGATAAAGTGGGTGATACATTTCTGGATATGGATCTGTGGGGCAAAGGTATTGTCTTTGTAAATGGTTTCAATCTTGGACGCTACTGGAAAGTGGGGCCTCAACAGACGCTTTACTTACCGGGCTGCTTGCTGAAAAAAGGTAGTAACAAGATTGTGATCTTC
>DATCIB010000100.1:0-3911 GCA_036508045.1 Bacteroidales bacterium | reverse complement strand
AAACACCGGACGCTTGAAGTGGGAGGGAACCCCATTGGATTCCCTCTTTTCCGACTTCTCAAATTCCTCCCCCGGCGTTGTCAGATAGCCTCCCACACAGCAGTGAAAGCAATATGCGACCTTTTTCTCCTTGTCCACCTTCAGCGTTTTCAGATGCCGATGGTCAGGTTTCCGATCGGGGCCACAGAGTGGACAAGCCATTAATTCTGTATCTCTGCTACCTGTTGTCTCCAGTGTGTGACCTTTGTAATAATAGATCATTTCCTCTTCTTTTATCTGAAATTAAAAATCACGCCACTCCATCAATTCACTGTTCCACACGGAGGTACTATCAGGTCGAGGAGGTGCCTCAGGTGGTACTCGTATGCCACATATCGTTCGTTCACCCGTCGCAAGATTATACTCCTCAAAGGGGTAGGGGTCGTCCGTTTTCAGCGATTCAAAGACTTTCTGTTCCAGAGTAGCCCTTGTCTGCGTGCCAGAGCGGTAGTAATTGGCAAAGTAATTTTTTGCGTTTCCCACCGAATGAATCCCCGGTTCATTGCCCTGCCTCTGAATATGTTGTTTGAATACTTCGAGGATCTCTTTCTTATAATTCATCAGGAAATCCTTGCCTCCCGGGCTTTCCGACTGATCATTCATGGCAATAATCTCCAACCAGGACTGAGACTGAAAAGCCTTATCCACACTCTCTTCCCACTTGAGATACGGAGTCAGCACCTGATTTTCCGGATGGAAAAAATGAATGAAATCTTCTATTACTTCAGCTTTTGGCTTCGAAGAAACAAAAGCCTTGGCAGGAAGAGGAGCAGGAGGGAGAGGCGCAGAAGGAATAGTAGAATTAGTAGATTTACAATTAGAATTAAGATTAAGATTAGATACAATTAAGATGTCCCTTTTCGTCTCTTCTACCTCATTATCTTCCAGTTGTTTAGGTTCTTCTGTTAGGATACCTTCACTATCCGTTAACGTTTTGTTTTCATCAGCAGAGACCCTGTCATCTTCATCATCCTCCTGATCGCCACATAATTCAGCATATCTCTTGTCGTACTTCTTCATCCGTTTGACCATACCCGGCGAAAACAGATAACCGCTTTCCGTCATAAAAAGATCATAATCATCCACCACGCTCAGTAGTTTGGAGCTGTTGATATGAAAATATTTTGCCAACGTCGGAAGCTCGCTCTTACGAATGCGATAATTTTTCTGTTCGTGGAGATATTCGAGCAAAAACCAGTAAATGCCGTATGCGATCATCCCGCCTTTCATCCTCAACTTCATCAGTTTGATGTCATTGTAGGCACCACCGTCATGTGGGAAAAACAACCTTCTTTTCATGGATATTCTAGTCTATAAATGAATAATAGGAGCAAAAATTTTATTGTCAGAAGCAAAGGAAAGCATATCTTATTCGAACTAGTTCCACAATTTGACATATTTTTTCGGAATTGTGAATCTTTACTGAATTGAGCAAAAGTTGCGCATTATCCGTAAATAATGCCTCTAAAGTGAAAGAATGTAAACAAAGTTTGTGCCACTTCCATAGCGCAAAAGTTTGTTTGCTGACAACCACAAGTTTAAGTCTCGCACGGCTTTTGACTTATCGCAGGAAACGAGGTTTTGATAGTCCGCGCGTGTTAAAAAGGGATGCCCGGTGAGGAACTTTTCGACCAATTCATACTTTGTGTCCATGCTCAGAGTCGGAGCTACCGGCACTTTCGTTCTTCTGAGCAGCCGCATGCCATAGAGCTTTTCCTTCAGCTGCTTGCTCGCCCGGAAGTGGATATTGCCAAACCGCACCGTCGAAGAATTGATCTCCTTTCGATCCGAACTGCCTTTGCATTTCAGGGAAATAGAAAAGAAACCCAAGCCCTCCAGTTCGACGGAATTACCCATCGACAGATGTCGCACCATCGTTTCGGCAAGTGCGGAGAGTACCCCCTTCACATCCCCAGGCGTAAAAGTAGCCGCATCGGAAATCTCATTGACGATCTTGTCACTACTTGTCGTCCCACCATTGACAATCCTGGCATGCAGCACAGGCAAATCAGTACTTGCCGAATCAGGATTCGGAGAATCATACAGGTCATAAATTGCACTCATAATTGAAATTGGTAACGAGGTCCATTGCCCCGGTTAAGGAGAGTATTAAGAGAAAGGAAAGATGAGCGTTGGACAACTATCAACATTGCGTACCACAGTTGTAAAACTAGCGTCAGACAGTAGTCAAACGCTCATCGCTCCCTGAAGAATAGACTGATTCAACCTTATAAAGATACGACAAAAAGCCTGAAAAAACAAGCCGATAAGATAGAAAGATTGCAAGAAAAACCTCGAAAAGAGACGTTTATTTTTCCTGTAAAGTCATCCCATTGTCTCACCTGAATCGCTTACCGGAAATGGCTACCTTTTCGATTATTATAATCGAAAAGGTAGCCATTTAAAGCGATGTTCCGACAAACATCCGGCAGGTCTTCAGTCTTTTATCCGACATATTTTGCTCCTTTCGGGTGCAATAAAAATCAGACTTCGCAACTGGCAGTTTGCCGGTAACCGCATCCACCGCTCCTGCGCAATGATAGCAGGGCCATGTTACTTCCGACCC
Organism: Bacteroidales bacterium; assembly: GCA_036508045.1. Taxonomy (GTDB): domain Bacteria; phylum Bacteroidota; class Bacteroidia; order Bacteroidales; family JAQUTK01; genus JAQUTK01. The sequence goes on along the minus strand of DATCIB010000100.1, from coordinate 1,306 downwards.
ATACTTATGACACTCACTCTTAAACGCCAATCCCTGTGAGCAGAGAAACTCCTCGATGTTGCGGACTATCGCTTTGGGAATCTTGACAATGTTGTGCAGTTCGTACACCGTACAAGCCACCAGCAGGCGGACGGTCAAGAGATTGGTACCCATGAGATTTTTCTGAGTCACCGCGGACAGCAGACAGTCGCATACTTTCATATCAAGCAGAGCTTTATGTGACTCATCCTCCACAGAAACTACAACCATCCCGGCTTCCAGCTTCTTGATATATGCGAGGAGTTCACCGTTTGCCAACTTCTGCGCATTCAGCTCTTTTTGCAGGATCTTATTCTTCTTGAGATCACCGGTCACCTTGGTACAATACTCCAGATATTTTAGGATCAGATGGTCAACCTCTCCGGCACTCATCTTCAGAGCCTTCGCGATCTGTGCAACCGTACACCCATCGATAATCAGTTCCAGCATCCGATGATCCCTCTCCGAATTCATATTTGCCGGATAAATCGCTTTGACCAACGCCACAATCACACCTCTCAAACTCTTTCTGATAGCTTTCACTTTCCAGATACCCTGCTTCGCCTGCTCCGTCATTTTTAACTCAGCCGCCAGACTTTCTTTCTTACTATGAAGCCTTTGCTGAATGCCGGCAACATCCAGCTTAAGAGTTAAATCCGAATCCATCAGTTTCGAGATCCCATCACCCTTCAGCAATACCATGATGCTTCCATCCGGATTATCAACAATGAACCCCCCTTGTGCCTTCCAACCATTTACAATCTTCTTTGTTACGCCAAACCGATCTCTGATCTCTTTCTCCCTTTTTTGTTTTTCATCCATGTTTTTTGTGCTTTAAAATCTAAAAGGCGCTAAGTTAGACTTTAAAAACTGGAGACATTTACTCATTTTAGCATCTAATGAGTTTATGTGCATATTTTTTCTTAGAGGGAGAGCGGGGGCGGGAGATTGCGGGTCAAGCCCGCAATCTCCTGATCCGACGCTTCATAAGATAGTTTGGTAATTAATAGGTTATCCATCTAATAATATTTACCTTTGTACTCTGATTCAGATACGGACAGCTTTGACTTTTGTCTAAACAGACCGATAAGATAAGAATATAAATCATGTGCATAGGCATTCAAGTAAATAAGGATAAAATAGGGAATCTAATAGTATTATTAGCTACAAGATTAAAACCTTTATATCATACCAAACTTATAAAGTTGCTTTATTTGATAGATGAAGAAGCTGTAAAGGAAGATGGTGTTCCTGTCACATGGCTGGAATATAAGGTATGGCAGTTTGG
>DATCIB010000099.1:0-3258 GCA_036508045.1 Bacteroidales bacterium | reverse complement strand
TTGCTGATGATGTATTCGCGTTGTGCAGATTTCTTGATCAGTGTAAACTCGTCTTTGCTCTTGGCAAGGAAGTCATTCAGTTCGGCAATCAGTGCTTTCATAGCCGGGATGAACTCGATCAGTCCTTCAGGAATCAATATGGTACCGAAGTTATTTCCTTTCTCAGCACGGTTGGCTACGATCTGAGCAATGTAGGTAACTACATCATCCAAAGACTCATTTCTAGCTTCTATCTCTTCAGAGATGAGACAGATATTTGGTTGTACCTGTAAAGCACATTCCAAAGCGATATGTGATGCCGAGCGACCCATCAGTTTGATGAAGTGCCAGTATTTACGTGCGGAATTACAGTCTCTCTGGATGTTACCGATTACCTCTGAATACACTTTACAAGCGGTGTCAAAACCGAAAGAAGTTTCAATCTGATCGTTCTTAAGGTCGCCATCAATCGTTTTAGGACAACCGATTACCTGTACTCCTGCGTTGGTTGCTGCATAGTATTCGGCAAGCACGCACGCATTGGTGTTGGAATCATCGCCACCGATGATCACAAGTGCGGTGATGTTCAGTTGTTTCAGGATCTCAAGACCTTTGTCGTACTGTTCTTTCGTCTCGAGTTTGGTGCGGCCTGATCCGATGATGTCAAATCCACCCGTGTTGCGGTATTCATCGATGATGTCAGCGGTCAGTTCCACGTACTTGTGATCCACCAGTCCGCCGGGACCAAGGATAAACCCATAGAGACGGCTCTTTTCATTGAGACTCTTGATGCCATCAAACAATCCGGAGATCACGTTGTGTCCACCGGGAGCTTGTCCGCCGGAAAGGATCACGCCTACATTGATAGGAGATGCTTCCTCTTTGGCATTGGCAGGAACGAACTGAATGATAGGCATCCCGTACGTGTTTGGAAATAACTCTTTGATCTCATTCTGGTTAGCAACAGACTCTGTAGCAGCGCCGAACTCAGCCTTGACAGCTCCGGACAAGGCTTTAGGCATTTTGGGTTGGTAAGCAGCTCTGGCTATTTGCAATGCACTTTTCTTCATTGGTTATTATTTTTTTTGTATTGTGATATTGAGATATAAATATTGGATGCAAAAGTAGATATTTATCTGTACATTTGCAATATGAACTAATGAAAGATGAAATGAATGTAGAAATTATAACGATAGGAGATGAGATTCTGATTGGTCAGATTGTTGACACAAACTCGGCATGGATGGCAGTCAGGTTAAATCAGGCCGGTTTTTCCGTCGTTCGTATCACATCTGTAAAAGATGTGAAAGAGGATATTATTGATGCTATTAACCATGCATTTATTCGGGCGGATATCGTCTTGGTGACAGGCGGCATCGGTCCGACGAATGATGATATCACGAAACAAACGCTGTGTGATTATTTCGGTTCCAATCTGGTGTACAGCGAAGAGGTGTACGAAAATATAAAAGAAGTACTTGCAGACCGGATGCGGATCATTAACGAATTGACTCGCTTGCAGGCGATGGTGCCCGATAATTGCGTGGTGATCACTAACCACAGGGGGACGGCTCCGATAACCTGGTTTGAGAAAGAAGAAAAGGTACTGGTCTCAATGCCGGGAGTGCCCTATGAGATGATGGGAGCGATGGAACAGGAGATTATCCCACGTTTGCTTGAACGATATCCCGAACAGCCTTTTATCCGGCACAAACATTTTCTTGTTTGTGGTTTCTCTGAATCTGCATTAGCCGAGAAACTAGTAGATTGGGAGTCTGGACTTGAATCTTTCCTCAAACTTGCATATCTGCCGGCATGGGGAATTATCAGGCTTCGGATTACCGGTGTTCATGTATCTGAACAGGTACTTGAACAAGTCATTGAAGAGCAGAGCGAGCAACTTCGCAAACTGCTTGGCACGGCGATTTTCTCAGAAGAAGATACATCTGTGGAAGAGCTGCTGGGAAAAAAACTGAAAGAAAAAGGACTCACATTGGGAGCGGCTGAGAGCTGTACGGGTGGGTCAATAGCGCAGCAAATCACACGAATGACAGGATGTTCGGCATACTTTAAAGGAAGCATAGTGGCATATTCCAATGATGCGAAAAAGGTCGTGCTCAAAGTGCGGGAAGAAACCCTTAACGAACATGGGGCAGTGAGTCTGGAGACCGTAAAGGAGATGGCTATTGGAACACGACAGGCTCTGAAATGTGATTGTGCTGTGGCGACATCCGGTATAGCCGGTCCGGGTGGCGGCTCTATTGAAAAACCTGTGGGTACCATTTGTGTAGCTGCGATGGTGAAAGACCGATTTGAATTACGCACCTATCACTTCAACGGAGGAAGAGAGAACAATATGAAGCGAACGGTGAATAGTGTCCTGCTTCTGCTTCTGGAAATGTTGCAAGATATTGAATGATTGAGCTGTTTTTTTCGAAATAATTATGCGTAAATTTGTTTATTCGGGGAAAAAGTATTTACTTTGCGCCCTGATTTGATTTGCTAATATATAAAAACAGAATAAGCGATGTCTAAGATTTGTCAGATTACAGGGAAAAAAGCAATGGTTGGCAATAATGTTTCTCACTCTAAAAGAAGAACGAAAAGAACATTTGATGTGAACCTCTTTACTAAAAAGTTCTATTGGGTAGAACAAGAATGCTGGATTACATTGAGAGTCTCAGCAGCGGGATTGCGCACAATTAACAAAAATGGTTTGAATGCAGCTTTGAAAAGCGCTGCTGAAAATGGGTATTTAAACGCTTAATCAAGGGAGAAAAAAGAAATGGCAAAGAAAGCAAAAGGCAATAGGGTACAGGTCATTATGGAATGTACCGAACAAAAAGCAAGCGGTGTTCCTGGTATGTCCAGACATATAACTACCAAGAACAGAAAAAATACTACCGGAAGACTCGAGCTGAAGAAGTATAATCCGTTTTTAAAGAAAATGACTATTCACAAAGAAATTAAATAATTCGAATCATGGCAAAGAAAGTAGTTGCATCATTACAGGTAAAGGGAGAAGGACGTACTTACTCTAAAGTTATCAAGATGGTAAAATCTAAAAAGAACGGCGCCTATTGCTTCGAAGAAAGCATGGTACCTAACGAAAAGGTGAAAGATCTTCTTAGTAAGTAAGACTCGTTTTCTATATTATAGACACATGAAAGGCTCTTTTTAAGGGCCTTTTTTGTTATAGGTACTCTTCACCTATAGATCGATTGTTTTTTTTCTTACTTTTGCACAAACTTAATAGAGAGATAATAAAATGGGGTTTTT
>DATCIB010000098.1:0-9489 GCA_036508045.1 Bacteroidales bacterium | reverse complement strand
AACGCTCCCAATCCAAAGAAGAGTAACGAGACAAGGTAAGCGGGAATCAGTGCGATCATCACCCCATACATATTTTTCGACACACTATCTCCACTATGTATATGTGGAGAAGGCGATATAACCAATTTATTTTCCATACATCTGCTTATTATTTCTTTCTGTTACGGATGATTGTTCCCACCTTCGATTTCCCCAAACGGATATAATCAAGCAACGGACGGTGTGCCGGACAGGTAAAGTTACAGGAACCACATTCAATGCAATTCATGACCAGTTCCTTTTCCATCTCTTCAAACATTCCTCTTTCTGCCAGTGTGCCCAACAAGAAAGGTTCCAGTCCCATGGAGCAAGCAGAAGTGCATTTTGCACAGCGGACGCAGGAAGATGCTTCTTCACGTTGTGACTCTTTACGAAGCATCAACAATACACCTGAGCTTCCTTTAGTTATAGGAATGGATGTATTGACCAATGCTTTGCCCATCATCGGCCCACCACCAATTACCTTGCCCGTATCTTCGGGAAGTCCCCCGGCAGCCTCGATCAACATAGATATCGGAGTACCAATACGTACCTTGAAGTTCGAAGGATGAGCCAGACTCTTACCGGTCACAGTCACCACTCTTTCGATCAAAGGTTTGTTTTTCATCACAGCCTGATATACTGCGAAAGCAGTACTCACGTTTTGTACCACAGCTCCGGTAGCAATTGGAAGAGCGCCACTTGGCACCTGGCAAGAGATCAAAGCATCGATAAGTTGCTTCTCACCACCCTGTGGATATTTCATTTGCAAAGGACAGACTTCGATACCTTTGTATTCACGAGCCAAAAGTCCGAGATTAGCAATGGCGTCCTTTTTATTATTTTCAATAGCGATGATCGCTTTGGTTACGTTGATGGCTTTCATCAGCAGTCGGACACCGACCAGTATCTCTTTGCCTTTTTCCATCATCAGCGCATGGTCGGCAGTAAGATACGGTTCACATTCCACGCCATTAATGATCAGTACATCAGCTTTCATCCCTGATGGAGGAGTTAGCTTTACATGAGTCGGAAAAGTAGCTCCACCCAATCCCACTATTCCATTCTCAGATATTTTTCGGAGAATTTCCTCCATTGAAAGGGAGTCAATATTGGAAGAAAGTTCTTCGCTGCGATCAATGACTGATTCCCATTCATCACCTTCCACATCAATGAATACAGCAGGTTTGCGATATCCGCTGGCATCCACCACCGTGTCAATCTTTGCTACGGTGCCGGATACTGAAGAATGCACATTGGCAGAGACAAAACCTCCTGCTTTTGCAATCAATGTGCCCACCTTCACCTTCTCACCTTTAGCCACAATAGCCAGTGTAGGTGCACCGAGATGCTGAGAAAGAGGAATGACCACTTGGGCAGGCAACGCAAGTTGCTCAATCTTCTTTCCTGCAGACAATTTATTTTCAGGTGGATGAATACCACCTATTCTGAATGTCCTCAACATGTATTTTTAAGTCTATTAGTTGTTAATATCTTCTATCCGATTACACTGCTTCTACCATGTCAACCTTTTTCAGAGGAAAGTTCAGTTCATGAATAGCATTTGTCGGACATACTTCCACACACTTACGGCATAAACGGCATTTGTTATAATCGATATATGCCAGATTATTTTCAATGGTGATAGCATCAAATTCGCATACCTTTTCACACTTTCCGCATTCGATGCAAGAAACCTCGCAAGCTTTTCTGGAAAGAGAACCTTTCTCTTTATTCACACAGGAAACGAAGATACGTCGTGATTTCGGACCTTTCTTACGAAGTTCGATGATAGATTTGGGGCACGCTTTGACACAAGCACCACAAGCAATACAAGTCTCTTCGACCACCTCTGGCAGACGAGTTTCCGGATTCATGTGAATGGCATCAAACTTACAAACATCCACACAATCGCCACAACCCAGACATCCGTAACTACAATTGGTATCGCCGCCATATAGTGCTGATACCACCGCACAAGAAGTCGCCCCGTCATACACGTTGGTGCGTGGACGAAGGGCACAAGTACCGTTACACCGTACTACAGCAATCATTGGTACAGCCTCTTTTGCTTCTTTTCCTAATATCGCAGCTACTTTTGACATCACGCCTGCTCCGCCAACCGGACAATACATTTTACTGAAATCTTCTGCATTCACGCATGCCTCGGCAAAAGCATGACATCCGGGATTTCCGCAACCACCACAGTTGGCAGCCGGTAATGCCTCTTCAATCTGAGCGATACGAAGATCTTCAAAAACTGCAAACTTCTTTGCAGCAAAAAATAGAATAACAGCACTCAATGCCCCGATGGCTCCCAAAGTAATAATGGCTATAAGTATCAAATTCATTGCTATGTATTTTAATTATTGATTTTTTCGATGGTGAAAGAGAAGTTCTTCCTCAATTGGGATTTAAACAAACTGAGTATTATATAATATGGTATCAGGATGGCCAATGAGAGAAGGCCGGAGACTAATTCAGATGTTTGAAGCGAAGAAAGCAGGATGAGGGAACAAACCATCAGTATGAATGGTAAAAAAAAGGCCAAGAAGACAGCTTTCAGTCCCCAAGATCGTCTTCCGTAGAGTGAAACTTTGTCGCCCGGCCGATAGGTACATCCGTCCGGAAACACATCAATGACCCGTTCTTTTTGATCAACTGATGAGCAGACTCCCTTCGCATGACATCCGGAACAAGCAGATACCTGAAGTATCCTCACCTTCACCGCAATATCCGAGACACTGTCTATAATACCTTCATGTACAATACTCTCACTCATTTTTGCTATCTCAACATTACATTTCGGGGCAAAAGTAACCAATATTTATGAATCATACTCACGTTTCTTCCATTATTATCGAAAAAACAAACCCAACGCATCTTAATAAAAACAAATCATCTATCTTTGTTTCTTTTAAATGACATATTAACTACAAACTTAGAGCCTATGAAAACAATGTTTTTTCAAGCTGCCGCCCTGATGCTGATTATAACTGGTTGTAGCACAAAAGTATCTGGTCCGGATAAGCAGACAAAGTTGCAATTTGATGTAAAGGAAGGGATTCCTACCTATTCTCTTTCATATAAAGGAAAGACTTTGATCGAAGATTCTCCTCTGGGACTCGAAACCTCCGCCGGAAGTTTCTCCAAAGAGATGAAATTGGTCGACAGAGGTAAACCACTACTTTTAAGCAAGTCATACAAACTTGATCGTGGCAAAGCCTCGCAGATAATATATACTGCCAATGAGGTGACTTACACATTGGAGAATAAAGATGGAAAAGAGATGCGTATCATTTTCCGTATCAGCAATAATGATGTGGCTTTCTGTTACCAGATATATGCTGATAGCATCACTAAAAGCTGCATCGTAAATAGTGAAGCTACAGCTTACGATTTTCCTGAAGGTACGACCACCTTCATTACTCCCCAGGCTCCTCCGATGAGCGGATGGAAAGAGACTAAGCCTAGTTACGAGGAGCACTACACAGAAAATGAGCCTGTTGGCAAACCATCACAATATGGAATAGGGTTTACCTATCCCGCACTGTTTAAGGTGGGTGAAGCTGGCTGGGTACTGATTAGCGAAACAGATGTGGACAGCCGCTACGTAGGCACCTGCCTGAGCGAAGGAACGAAAGAAGGACTCTACAAAGTTCAATTTCCACAACAAGGGGAAAATAATGGTCAGACACCCAACACTGTGACAGCTGTTCTCCCTTTGCAAACACCGTGGCGTACCATCACACTTGGTGATAATCTGAAGCCAATCGTTGAGACAACAATCGCCACAGACCTTGTTTCTCCGAGATATAAAGCTTCAGAAAAATATATGCCGGGCCGGGCCACATGGAGCTGGCTGGTTTGGCAAGACAACAGCATCAATTATGAAGATCAGATCAAGTTCATTGATCTGGCGGACTCTCTAAACTTTGAATATGTGCTCATCGACAACTGGTGGGATGCCAATATTGGTCGTGAAAAAGTAGCTGAACTAGCCAGATACGCTGCCGCTCATAACGTTCGCCCAATCCTTTGGTACAATTCCAATGGTAGTTGGAACAATGCTCCGCAAACTCCTCAGAATTGCATGAACACTCCCGAGGCTCGTGCAAAAGAAATGACATGGATGCAAAGTATCGGCATCAAAGGTATCAAAGTGGACTTCTTCGGCGGGGATAAACAGTCCACAATGAAACTCTATGAGGATATCTTGAAAGATGCAAACAACTACGGAATCTGCGTAAACTTTCACGGTGCCACTCTGCCTCGCGGTTGGGAACGTATGTATCCAAACTATATGACTTCTGAAGCAGTCTATGGTATGGAGAACTGTATTTTCACCCAAGAAGCTTCTAATAAAGAGCCCATGCACTGCGCGATGCTTCCTTTCACCCGCAATGCTGTTGGTCCGATGGACTTTACGCCGACTGTGCTTAACAATCGTATGAGCAAAGACCAACAGAACGGATCGAGACGCCGCACTTCAGCAGCCTTTGAGCTTGCTCTTCCGATTGTATTCTTCTCACCAATCCAGCACTTCGGGCTTACTCCCGACAATCTTCTTGCGCCGAAGGACTCTACGGGCTCCACGGCTAAAGTTTCTGTAACAACTTCCTCACCGGACGTAAAACTAGAAATCGGTGTACTTCCGAAAGATCCCAATCAGCCATACTTCGTGACAGAATATCTGAAAAGGGTGCCCACCACTTGGGATGAAACAAAGTTTATAGAGGGTTTCCCGGGTAAATATTGCGTCATTGCGCGTCGCAGTGGTGAAAAGTGGTACATCGGTGCCATCAATGGTGATGTTGTTGAACGTAAGATTGATTTGGATCTCTCTTTTATGGGTAAAGGTAATGTGATTATCCTTTTGGATGCGAATAGGGAAAAAGAAAGTCTCATGTGGATGGAACTGGTAAAAAAAGAGAAAGGCAAGATCACGCTGACGTTGAAACCAGAAAGTGGTGCGGTACTCTATACGAAGTAAGAAGCATAGAAACAGACAAAAAAGGCTGCCCATCATCGAGCAGCCTTTTTTGTCAGTATAATATTTCATTTACACGTCAACGCCGATAAACTTCTTCAGGAGATATCCGATCAGGAAGCTCACTCCCGCCACGCTAAAACTCAGTATAGCCATCTCTGTAAAACGACTGCGGAAACTCTCACCACGAGCCACCGCATAATAATAATTGAAGAGCGCGATAATGATCGTTGCAATACAAAGCATAGCCGCCAAAGCCACCAATACATTGCTGATCCACATAAATGGCGATACCAATGACATGACTGTGATTATATAGGCGATACCTGTATAGACAGCAGCTTTCACAGGATGTTTCTCCCCTGTTCCGGCTGTTTTAGTTGAGAGATATTCGGAAGAAGCCATGGAAAGAGCAGCGGCGATACCGGTGATACTTCCTGTTAATGCAATCAGTTTGGAGTCGTTCAAAGCCAGTGTGAAACCGGCAAGAGCTCCTGTAAATTCCACAAGGGCATCATTCAATCCAAGCACAACCGAACTCATGTAAGACAAGCGTTCCTCGTTGATCATGCCGATCAGCCTTTGCTCATGTACCTGTTCCTCTTCTGCAAGACGCTGAATATCCTCATACCCTTCAAAAGCTTTGTAGTTAGTTTGCGCGGACTTCTCTCCCGATTCCATCAGTTTAATAGTAAAAGTAATGCCTAGGATACGCGCCATCCAGTAATACATGAACACCTTGCGGTGATCCACTTTCACATCTTTGCCGGTTTGGTTTCTCAGGATCTCATAATGCATTCCCTCCTCAATTGAAATTTCAGAGAGTATCTTCTTATTCTCAGGATTCTTCTCGATACCCGCTAAACGCGAATAAACCACACTCTCAGTCATTTCGTTTTTTTGAAAACGAAGCAAGTCCTTAAGAACGCAGGCAGATGTTTCCATGATTCTATCTTATTTTTTTAATGTTGCACCCACGATATCCAGCAGTTCATTTGTAATAGCTTGCTGACGCGATTTGTTGTACTGCACAGTGAGAGCATGCAGCAGATCACGTGCATTATCACTCGCTGTCTGCATCGCCATCATACGAGCCGCATGTTCAGAAGCATTTGAATCGAGCAATGCGGTAAATATCTTTAGTGAGAGCACATTTGGAATAAGAGACTGTATCAGCTCTTTTTTCTCCGGTTCAAAGATGTAATCAGTTTGCGTTTCCGTCACCAAAGTCTTTACACTCTGGAGGTCCAGAGGAAGATATGTGCTACGAGTCAGCACCTGTTTACCCGTAGAGACGAAATGATGATATAGCAGTTCCACTTTATCTATTTCTTTCGCTGCAAACATCTTCATCAGTTTGTGAGCCAGTTCGGCAGACTCTTTGAAATCCGGCTTATTAGCGAGCTTCTCAAAGTCTCCCTGGGGAGTAAATCCCGCCTTTACAATCTCTTTGGCAATCTTCTTACCAACCGGATAAATCAGTATATTTTCTTTCTGTATTCCCTGATAAGAAGCGATAATTTGCTCCAGTTCCTTATTCACATTTGAGTTATAGGCACCACACAATGTTGTATTGGAGGAATATGCCACGATAGCCACACGTTGCACCGGACGTTGATTCACATAAGGTGAAGTAAACTCTTCACCGGACGAGAGCAACCGGAGCATGATATCGTTCAGATTCTTTTCATACGGTAGCATGTTCTTGATGGCACCTTGCGCACGATGCAACTTCGCCGAAGCAATCATCTTCATGGCGCTGGTGATCTTCTGCGTACTGGTGACAATCTCTATCCTACCCTTTATTTCTTTAAGTGAAGCCATTATCCTCTCCTATTAATCAAATTCCGGCTGCTACATCAGCAGCTACTTTTTCCAGAATATCTGTTACCTCATCGCTGATCACACCCTTTTTCAGCACTTGCAGTACATCTTCATTGTGTCTTTGTATAAGAGTAGTCAGGAAGCTCTTTTCAAAAGCATGTACTTTGGCAATAGGCACATTACGGAGCAGTCCGTGCGTACCACAATACAAGACAGCCACTTGCTGTTCAACAGGCATAGGCGAATATTGCAACTGTACCAGCAACTGAGTATTCTTCTGTCCTTTGTCAATCGTCATGGCAGTCACAGGATCGATATCCCCACCAAACTTGGTAAAAGCTTCCAATTCGCGAAACTGAGCCTGGTCTATTTTCAACGTACCGGCCACCTTCTTCATACATTTGATCTGAGCGTTACCACCCACACGAGATACTGAAATACCTACATTGATAGCCGGACGTTTTCCCTGGTTAAACAAATTTGTATCCAGGAATATCTGCCCATCGGTGATAGAAATCACATTCGTCGGAATATATGCGGCAACGTCACCGGCCTGCGTCTCGATGATAGGTAAAGCCGTCAGCGAACCACCACCCTTTACTTTATCCTTCAACGTTTCCGGAAGGTCATTCATCATACAAGCCACTTCCTGCTGATTGATAATCTTGGCAGCTCTCTCCAGTAAGCGGGAATGAAGATAGAAGATATCACCCGGATATGCTTCACGTCCGGAAGGACGACGAAGGATCAATGAGATCTCACGATAGGCAACAGCCTGTTTGGATAAGTCATCATAGACCACCAACGCATGTCTGCCGGTATCGCGGAAAAACTCACCGATAGCAGCACCCGCAAACGGAGCATAATATTGCATCGCAGCAGGATCAGAAGCCGTAGCTACAACGATGACAGTATAAACCATCGCACCTTTTTCGGTCAATGTATTGACAATATTTGCAACAGTAGAACCCTTCTGACCGATAGCCACATAGATACAATATACAGGATCTCCTGCTTCGTAGTTACTTTTCTGATTGATGATCGTATCTACAGCAATGGAAGTCTTACCCGTCTGGCGGTCACCGATGATCAACTCACGTTGTCCGCGTCCAATAGGAATCATCGCATCCACAGCTTTTAGTCCGGTCTGCAACGGCTCATTGACCGGCTGACGGAAGATAACCCCCGGAGCCTTTCGATCCAGAGGCAACTCGATCAATTCACCTTTGATATCCCCCAATCCGTCAATAGGACGACCGAGTGGATCAATGACGCGCCCCAGCAGACTTTCGCCTACATTGATAGAAGCAATCATCTTGGTACGTTTGACTGTATATCCCTCTTTGATTGAATCTGTCGGACCAAGCAGCACTGCACCTACGTTATCTTCTTCCAGGTTCATAACGATGGCTTTCATTCCATTGTCAAACTCCAGCAATTCATTTGCCTCCGCATTGTTCAGACCATAGATACGTGCCACACCATCAGAGACCTGAAGCACGGTACCCACTTCGTCAAACTGTACTTTGGTAGTAATTCCTTTGAGCTGTTGAAGAAGTACATCAGATACTTCACTTGATTTAATATTTTCAGACATATTGTTTCGTATTTCTTTCTACTACGTTCTATTTTCTATAAGCAATTGTTTCTTCATCTCTTTCAACTGTGAACTGAGACTGGCATCAACTCTGAAGGTACCTATTTTCAATACAAACCCGCCAATGATAGCTGGATCGATCTGAGTAGTAAACTCTACGGTCACCGGCTTGTAACTCTGTATAATTTCTCTCATCCGTTGTTCAATCACCTCATCCGCAGGCACCGCGGTCGTCAGTTCGCCGATTACGATCTTTTTCTCTTTCCGGTAGAGATCGATATACATCATCGCCATCCGGTTGACATACTTCTCTCTTTTGTGATGAAGCACCAGACGGATAAAACGGAGAGAAACATCGCACACACTACCTCCACAAGCCGTGATAATAAGCTTCTCTTTCTCTTTGGCAGAAAGGGACGGGTTGTCCAGTGCCTTGAGCAAAGCAGGCACTTCCAGAAAGCTTTGTCCCAGACGTCCAAATTCCTTATACACACTATCTTGTTGCTTTTCTTCGCGGGCAAAGTTTACCAGCGCTTTTGCATAACGTGAGGATATGCCGGCTATGTTCATTGTATCATCGTCTTATTTTCGCCCTCGTCTATCAATCGGTTGATCATGCCCATCTGCTTCTCCTTGTCGTTCAACTGCATGCGAATCACCTTCTCTGCAATATCCACGGCAAGTATGGCAACCTGGCTTCTGACCTCAAGGATTGCGTCCGCCTGTTCTTTCCGGATCTGTTTTCTCACAGCTTCCAGTTGTTTGGTTGCTTCCGCTTTCGCTTCGTTCCGGGCTTCTTTGATAATCTCTTCTTTCACACTCAGTGCATCATTGAGAATAGTTACCTGCTCTTCCCGGGCTTTAGTGATAATTTTCTGACCCTCCGCTTTCAGGAGTTCCAGTTGCGCGTTTGTTTCGTCCGCCAGCTTCAGGGAGTTATCAATGTATGCCTTACGCTCTTCCACCATCTTGAGGATGACCGGAAAAGCATATTTGGCCAGTACAAAGAAGACGCCTCCAAAGGAGAGCACCATCCAAAACAAAAGCCCTGATTCAGGTT
>DATCIB010000097.1:0-9312 GCA_036508045.1 Bacteroidales bacterium | reverse complement strand
GCGAACTTATTTCGAATGTAGAACTTTATATAAATCTTTGAAAAACGAGAACATGACTAAAATTGAAAAGGAAGTCTTCGGACAAATGCCATGCGGAACAGAGGTATCTCTCTATACGCTGACAAATAAGATAGGGGCCAGTGTGTCAGTCTCTACCTATGGTGGATATATAACTTCGATCATCGTGCCGGACAAGAATGGCAAATTGGGACAAGTAGTATGTGGATTCCCTACTCTGGAAGGGTACCTGAAAGATACCTGCTACATCGGTGCAACGGTGGGACGCTACGCCAATCGTATCGCCAAAGGTAAAATAACGCTGAAAGGGGTCGAATACACGCTGCCTGTCAACAATGGGCCAAACTGTCTGCATGGTGGACTTGGTTTCAGCTTCCTCGTCTTTGATGCGGAAACAACAGCGAATGGCAAACTGGCTCTTTCGCTAATAAGCCCGGATGGAGATCAGGGGTTTCCGGGAACGCTTAAACTGAAGGTGATCTTCTCTTGGAGCGAAGCCTGCGAACTCACAATGCAGTTTCTTGCCACAACGGATAAAGATACCGTAGCAAACTTTACGAACCATGCCTACTTCAACCTCAAAGGTGAAGGAACAGCCATGGATCATGAGCTTTATCTGAACTGTAATAAGTTTTTGCCAATGGATGAGTGTTCGACTCCTCTGGGAGAGATGCTGTCTGTCAAAGGAACTCCGATGGACTTTACTACGCCAAAGGCAATCGGCAAAGAGGTCGATAACTTTGATTTCGTTCAATTAAAATATGGCAAGGGGTACGACCATTGCTTTGTTGGCAACAAAAAGGAATATGGCGAACTAAGTCTGATGGCGCGTGCCACCGAGAAAACGACAGGGCGTACTCTGGAAGTGTTATCCACTCTCCCGGGCGTGCAATTATACACGGCAAACTGGCTGAACAGCGAATTGCCCGGACACTTCGGCAAGTGCTATGAAGAGCGCGAAGCCTTCTGCCTGGAAGCTCAATATTTTCCGGACAGTCCAAACCAGAGCGGTTTTAATAACGTCATTTTGAAAGCAGGTCAGCAGTTTGACCAGACTATTATCTTCAAGTTCTCCTGATCGAATAGCCGTAAATAAACAAAGAGAGTTGCAGGGATTCCTTGCAACTCTCTTTGTTTGTTGAAACAATGCCACTTTAATAGGTTCGTTCACCAAAGATCGTTGTGCCGATCCGTACCATGGTGCTTCCCTCTTCCATCGCAATCTTATAATCGTGGCTCATCCCCATCGACAGTTCGCGGATATGTACGTTTGGAAGAGTCACTTCGCCGCGGATCTTCTCAAAAAATGTACGCAGCGTGTTGAACTCTTCCCGTATCTGTGTCTCGTCTTCTGTCAGAGAAGCCATTCCCATCAACCCGCGAATCTCTACATGAGTCAGCGCTTTTAATTCGGCGCTATGTAGCAGGTCATCACACTCCTCCGTTGTAAATCCGTATTTTGTCTCTTCCTGAGCCACAAATATCTCCAGCAGACAGGGGATAACTCTACCGCACTTTACTCCCTGCTTGTCAATCTCACGAAGCAACTTCAGACTGTCCACGCTATGAATCAAAGCAACGAAGGGAGCAATATACCGGACTTTATTTTCCTGGAGATGACCTATAAAATGCCATTCAATATCTTTGGGGAGAGACTCCTGTTTGGGTACGGCTTCCTGTGCCCTGCTCTCTCCAAAGAGACGTTGACCGGCAGCGTAAGCCTCTTGGATGGCCTCTACAGGATGAAATTTTGACACTGCAACCAAACGGACTGTCTCCGGCAGATGGCTTTTCACCTCCAGAAGCCGTTCTTCGATGTTACTCGCTCTTTGCATCTCCGTCCACAGCATACGGGAAGATGTCCATCAGCATCGTTTCAGTCATTGAAGCGATCTCATAATCTGCCATCGTACCCTTCATTCCCTTATCCAGATTCTCTATTGCCTGATGAATATTCAGAGCCTGAACCAGCATATTGGAAGCGGTCTTCTTTTCCGCACCACTCTTCTCGTCAATGCTGATAAATACAACTTTTGCCTTGTACCAGCGATCGCCGGCCTCATCTTCAAATATCTCAGTATAATTAGCTCGTTTGATGTTTGCCACCGTAAATTCGCCACTCATAAAAGGAGTCATCTCCTTGATAATCCGCGCTTCTGCCTCCGTAAATGAAAGTGCATCGACCAAATACGGCTCTGTCACTTTCTTCATCATTCCACCTTCTATCTCTTTTTCGTAGGAAATCTTCGTTTCAAACCAATTATGCATCATATTCAATTCTATTTTTTTAGTGATTTATTTGTTGCGACTATATAATCGACGAGCTCTTCTCTGCCTTGCTTCTTTTCTGAAGAGGTGATGAACATCTGTGGAAGTTCTTCCCAAACCTCCAGAAGGCTTGCTTTGTAACTCTCAAGATTCTCTTTCAAACGGGAGAAAGAGTTCTTATCGGCTTTGGTAAATACGATGGTAAAAGGCACGTCATTTTCTCCGAGCCATTCCATAAACTCCAGGTCAATCTGCTGTGGTTGATGCCGCGAATCGATCAATACAAAGAGAGCAGTCAGCTGTTCACGGTACATAATATAATCTTCGATGATTTTTCGAATATTATCGCGTCCTGCTTTCCCTCGTTGAGCATATCCATAGCCCGGGAGATCGACCAGATACCAGGAATCGTCAATGATAAAGTGATTGATAAGTTGCGTCTTCCCCGGTTTAGAGGAAGTCATTGCCAATCCTTTGGTATTGGTGATCATATTGATCAGGCTGGACTTGCCCACATTGGACCTTCCGATAAATGCATACTCCGGTCTCACGTCTGCCGGGCATTTCATTACATCCGTGTTACTAATTACAAATTCTGCCTTTTTAATTTCCATATCTCTCCTTTTTTACTGAATAACACTAATCCGACAAACACAATCAATCCGTTGACCATCAAGAGTTCGTAACCAAAACGATAGGAAGTGCTTGCTTCCACCCAACTCTTCAGTGCTATACACAACAACGGACCTGAGATAGCAATATAAGGCACCCATCTGTCTCTCGGACAAGACTTTGTAAATAATCCAAATGCATATAATCCGAGCAAGGGACCATAGGTAAAAGAGGCAATCATATAAATAGCATCAATGACGCTCCTGTCATTTACGGCCCTAAAGATAAGGATTATCAGAATGAAAACCGCGGAAATCAGCAAATGAGTTCGTTTTCTTACCTTTCTTGCCTTCTCCTCAGAGAATCTCTTGATATCAATCAAGTCTATGCAAGCCGAAGTAGTGAGGGAAGTCAACGCTGAATCTGCGGCTGAAAAAGCGGCGGCGATCACCCCGATCGTAAAGAATATCAGAATTGGCTGACCGAGGTAGGACGTGCAAAACAGGGGAAGAATCTCGTCGGAGACTACCGGTAATGCAATCTGCTGATGTTGTGCAAAGTTTAGCATCAATACTCCCAGTGACAAGAACAGAAAGTTGAGGGGTATGAAAGAGAAACCATACCAGCACATGTTTTTCTGAGCCTCTTTCAGGTTCTTACACGACAGATTCTTCTGCATCATCCCCTGGTCCAGTCCTGACATCACTATGGTGATAAAGATCCCACTGATAAACTGCTTAAAGAAGTACTGCCGACTACTCCAGTCTCCAAACTCAAAGATCTTTGAGTGACTGTCTGAAGCAATCATGGACATCGTATTGTCAAAAGAAAGATCCATCTTAATCATCACACCGGCAATGATGAGAACCAACATCAGCAGGAGGAAAAATGTCTGGAGGAAATTCATCCAGATGATCGTGCGTATACCGCTGGCATGCGTATACACCCAAATCATTGCTACAGATACGCATACTGTAATCCAGTACGGAATGCCCAATGCGTCAAGCACAAAAGTCTGAAGAATGATTGTTACCAGATAAAGCCGCGCTGCGGCTCCGATAATCTTGCTCAGAAAGAAGAAAGAGGCACCGGTCTTATAGGCGTGCACTCCAATCCGACCTTCCAGATAGGTATAGATGGAGACAAGGTTCAATCGATAATACAGGGGGAGCAATACATACGCAATAATCAAATATCCGATCGGAAAGCCCAACACGAGTTGTATGTACGTCATATCAAACTCCCTTACCATACCCGGCACGGAAACAAAGGTAACACCGGAGATGGAAGATCCTATCATGCCAAAGGCAATCACATACCATGGTGAACGTTTATTGCCTGAGAAAAAAGAGTCGTTACTTTTATTCTTCGTCGTTAAACGAGAGATAATGAGCAACAAGGAAAAATAAATTCCAATAATTAATAGCATCTGCAACTCTTTTACTTGAAATAAAGCGCAAAGATAAAAATAAATCAATTAGAAAACCGTTAATACTAACAAGAAGTTTTTTTAAGTAAAAAGTCCCACCAAGAAGCCCTATTAATGGCTATTTTTGGGAGAAATTTGAGTTTCTTTCTAAAGAATGAAGTTTTAATGGTTTGCTTTTAAGTTAAAGTATTTAAATTTGACATTTTACCCATTTTAGATTGTTAAATTTGCATGATGAAGAAATCGACCATTTGGTTGCTTGCCACAGTAATGGCGTTTGCTTTTATTGGATTGCTCTATTTGCAGATCAATTATATCAATGCAATGGCAACCATGAGGAGCGAACAATTTTCCGAGACAGTAAAGCGAAGCCTGTATCAGGTGGCGCGCTATCTGGAATATGACGAGACTCAGAATTATCTGATCAAAGACATTAAAGACCAGGAGAACGACGCTACTGAACTGCAATTTCAGCAGCAGATGTTACAAAGGCAACGGATTTCGATGCGTCAGAAAGATGAGTATTCGATCACTGATGGCGCTCTCTCTAAAATCGAGGATAGCAGAGGCTATTCATCCGGAAAAAGCGGCATATCACTACCCAATGAAAAGGTGTATATTTCCAGGAAACATGGGAACAGCTCCTTGCCAAGGATTTCAAAAGGACTACAGGAGACTTTGAAAAACAGATATGTCAAACAGCGCGAATTGCTTGATGAGATTGTATATAACATCTTATATGAAGCAAGCAACACACCGCTTTCACAACGAATTGATGTCTATAAATTAAATGGATACATCAAAGCAGAGTTGGCAAATAACGGGCTGAACCTTCCTTACTACTTTACCGCGATTGATAAAGAAGGAAAAGAAGTTTTCAGAAACAGGGCTATAAAGGAAGAAGATATAAAACAGGCATTTACACAGGTCTTATTTCCAAATGATCAGACGCCAAAGTTGAATTATCTAAAGGTTTGTTTCCCGACGATGGATCGTTACATTTTCAATTCTATTGGTTTTGTGGTGCCCTCTTTAATTTTTTCGTTCGTATTGTTGGTGACTTTTATTATTACGATATTGATTATTTCCAGACAAAAGCGTTTGTCTGAAATGCGTAACGACTTTATTAACAACATGACTCATGAGCTTAAAACGCCAGTCGCAACTATTTCATTGGCATCTCAGATGCTGTGCGACGAGTCGGTAAGCAAATCGCCGACGATGTTATCACATATTTCGAGTGTCATTGGCGATGAGTCCAAACGATTAAGTTTCCAGGTTGAAAAAGTGCTTCAGATGTCTTTGTTTGAGAAGCAAAAGATTGCTTTCAAGCTGAAAGAACTGGATGCAAACAGTACAATCAAGACTGTAGTCAATAACTTCAAGTTACGGGTGGAAAAGACCGGAGGTTCGATTATATCAGACCTAAAAGCGGACAATGCTCTTATATATGCGGATGAAATGCATTTTACCAATGTACTGTTCAACCTGATGGAAAATGCGGTAAAATACAGCAAAGGAGGATTAACGTTATATATTACCACTGCAAACAGAGATAATATGCTGGTCATAACGATTAAAGACAACGGGATTGGAATAAAGAAAGAGCAGTTGAAGAAAATATTTGAGAAATTCTATAGAGTACCCACGGGCAATCTGCACAACGTAAAAGGATTTGGATTAGGACTCCCATACGTAAAAAAGATTATCGAAGAGCATAAAGGAACGATCAAAGTTGAAAGCGAAATTAATGTTGGAACAAAATTTATAATTACATTACCTTTAATTAGAAAGTAAGATGGAAGACAAATTGAGTATTTTATTATGCGAGGACGACGAAAACCTTGGCATGTTATTAAGAGAGTATTTGCAAGCGAAAGGCTATCAAGTAGAACTTTGCCCGGATGGTGAAGCTGGTTTGAAATCATTTCAAAAGTCAAAATTCGATCTTCTTATTCTGGACGTGATGATGCCTAAGAAAGATGGATTCACAATGGCGCTGGAAGTGCGTTCGGTCAATGAAATTATCCCTATTGTATTCCTTACTGCAAAAACATTGAAAGAGGATGTTTTGGAAGGATTCAAGATCGGTGCAGATGATTATATCACGAAGCCTTTCAGCATGGAGGAATTAATTTTCCGTCTCGAAGCTATCTTCAAACGTGTTATTAACAAGAAGAAAGAAGCAATTACCTACGTTTTAGGACGGTTTGTATTTAACAAACAGAAACAGACGTTGATTATCGGCGATAAAATCACAAAGCTTACAACAAAAGAGTGCGATCTGCTTTCACTGTTATGTGCTCACATGAACGAAGTTTTGGAACGCAACTATGCTCTCAAGGCTATTTGGGTGGACGACAACTATTTCAATGCAAGAAGCATGGATGTATACATCACCAAGCTGCGTAAGTTGCTGAAAGATGATGATCAGATTGAGATCATCAACATTCACGGTAAGGGATACAAACTAATTGCCCCATCTCCTGACGATGAGATCTAAAACAAAAAAGGCCGCTGATGAAGCGGCCTTTTTTATGCTTTTAAGCAAAAATCATTTATTCTTCGCCTTTTGCTTTCTTAGTAACAATGATGTGAACAATCAGCCCGACAAACAGGACCACAAGGCCACTGCCCATCAGCGTATTATCATTCACAGAACCGGCTAAGCCAAATCCCGGTAATGCCAACATAAGAACGCCAATCAGAATAACGATGATGCCAAGATTCTCTATTAAATTCGTTTTCATCTGTATAGTAGTTTTTGATTTTACCATTGAACGCAACAAAAGTATAAAAAAAAGATTACTTAAGCACTAAATCTCAAATACTTTTGAAATTTTTCTTCAACCACTCGCGTATCTTCTCATAATAGGTCTCACGTACCTTCGGCTGTGATAGAGCCAGGTCATGCATACCATCCTGAATGACGACAAGGCTGACATGATCACCCAAGCAAGCCGCATACGAATGAATATCCTCAACATCAAGTACTGCATCAGCCCGCATAAACTCATCGGTCCATGTCTCTGAATGAACTGAACGACTGGAATGCATCACCATAACAGGTTGTGTAATATTCAATCCGGAATGCAATCTTCTTTGAGCAGTGTACACTGCTTTGATAAAAGCGGCGTTGACAGGAATACTCTCCAGTGTCTTCCATCGAAGGTCATACGCCCATTCTCCTTTGTATGAAGCATGGATACTCTTCCCATACAATGTATTTACATCCTTTGAAATAACAGTAGAAGGAGATATCCTCCCCCAAATAGAAACCAGAGGGATGGCAATATTCTCTTGAAACCAACTTTGATTCATATCAAAAAAAGGGCTGTTTAAGATCAGTCCTTTTACAAAAGAAGAATCTACCCCGCGTCTGTCTATTTGATCCAGATAAAGTGATGCGATCAATCCACCGGTGGAGTGACCGACAAGTATTACAGAGCGATTACCTTCAGAGCGTATTGTATATAGTGCAGAGTCAATATCGGCAAAATACTCGTTCAGATCTCTTACATTTCCTCTTTTCTGATGAGCCATCCAGGATCTACCGTACTTTCTAAGATCAACAGCATAAAAATTGTAACGTTCATTGGCAAAGAACTCCGCCTCTTCTTTTTGAAAGAAGTAGTCATTAAATCCATGAATATACAGAATGGCGTTATCGGCACCGAGACCGGAAGTTTTGCGTACAAGGGTGATATCAACTTTACCTTCATAATCATCAGGCATATGGATCGTTTGATGAAGGAAATCACCGCCCAATGTATCACCGACATAGCGTGCCTGACCGGTGACACAGCAAAGAAAAAAAAGTATGGAAGTAATATATATCTTGATCATGAAATTCATTTATTCAAACTAAGGGTTACAAAGTTACTTTTACATGTGATACTTTACAAGCATATTGGTAAGAATTTAACACCAACAGAAATATTGGACGACGATACTTGGCTGATTGAAGAAATATTCTTACCTTTGCCCCACTTTTATAACATTTATAGTATTCACAAAATCAAAAGAGTATGAATCATTACGAAACCGTTTTCATTTTGACTCCCGTTTTGTCTGATGTTCAGATGAAGGAGACGGTAGAAAAATTCAAAACACTCCTCATTAACGAGGGTGCAGCGATTGATAATGACGAGAACTGGGGATTGCGCAAACTCGCTTATCCGATTGAAAAGAAATCTACAGGTTTCTATCAATTGCTGGAGTTTACTGCTGAACCAACTGTCATTGAGAAATTAGAGGTGAATTTCCGTCGTGACGAACGAGTAATTCGTTTTCTGACATTCCGCCTGGACAAGTATGCACTTGAATATGCAGAAAAGAGAAGATCACTTAAACAATCTAAAGAACAAAAGGAGAATTAATCATGGCACAACAAGCACAATCTGAAATCAGATATCTTACTCCACCTACGGTGGATGTGAAGAAAAAGAAATACTGCCGGTTCAAGAAAAGCGGAATCAAGTATATTGATTACAAGGATCCTGATTTCTTAAAGAAGTTTCTGAATGAGCAAGGTAAGATTTTGCCTCGTCGTATCACCGGTACTTCTTTGAAGTTCCAACGTCGCATAGCTCAAGCAGTAAAAAGAGCACGCCACCTGGCATTGCTTCCTTATGTAACTGACCTGATGAAATAATTAAAGGAGGAAAAAACATGCAAATCATTTTAAAAGAAGACATCAACACCCTTGGATACAAGGATGATGTAATTACAGTAAAAGACGGATACGGCAGAAATTACCTTCTTCCACAGGGGAAAGCAGTCATTGCAACAGAATCTGCAAAGAAAATGTTGGCTGAGAATCTGAGACAACGCGCTCACAAACTTGCCAAGATCAAAGAAGAAGCTGAAACTGCTGCTGCAAAGCTGAAAGATGTAACATTGACTATCGGTGCAAAAACCAGTTCTTCTGGAAAGATCTTCGGATCTGTTACCAATATTCAGGTTGCTGAAGCTCTTGAAAAAGC
>DATCIB010000096.1:0-4867 GCA_036508045.1 Bacteroidales bacterium | reverse complement strand
CAAAATGTTATGGTGGTGACATCTCCCGAAAGAGAAAACTCCTTGAGAAACAAAAGAAGGGAAAGAAACGGATGAAGCAGATCGGCAATGTGGAAGTTCCGCAAAAAGCATTCCTTGCCGTTTTGAAGTTAGATTAGGGATCTCTTCATCGGATCTCAGATAAATTATGCTTTCTATAAAACATCCGGGAGGGTATGTCAACAAGGACGTACCCTCTTGCTGTGTAAGATAAGCCTTTCGATAGGCAGAACGAGACAGAATCACATATTCTAGCATCTGATTTTGATTAAAATAGTACAATATAAACAAATACAAAGATGCATTATTTAGGGAAATATCGCAAGTCCGCTTCGTAGAATAAATAAATAATATGTAACTTTGCGCCCTGATTTAAGTATCAATATACGAGAAATAGTAATATTCTAATTACATTATGGCAAAAATAACAAAAGAGGCGGCATTACTTTATCATTCACAAGGTAAGCCCGGAAAAATTGAGGTAGTTCCTACCAAACCACACAGTACACCCAGAGATCTTTCTCTTGCATACTCCCCGGGAGTAGCAGAACCATGTCTGGAGATTGAGAAGAATCCTGAAGATGCGTACAAGTACACGGCAAAAGGCAATCTTGTTGCTGTTATTTCCAATGGTACAGCTGTACTAGGTCTTGGCGATATAGGAGCACTTGCCGGTAAACCAGTGATGGAAGGCAAAGGATTGCTCTTTAAAATTTATGCCGGAATCGACGTATTCGATATTGAAGTCGATGAAAAAGATCCTGAAAAGTTTATCCAAGCTGTAAAAGCAATCGCGCCGACTTTTGGTGGAATCAACCTGGAAGATATCAAAGCTCCTGAATGCTTTGAGATTGAAGAGAGACTGAAAGCAGAACTGGATATCCCTGTCATGCATGATGACCAGCACGGCACTGCAATCATCTCAAGCGCCGGATTGCTGAATGCTCTGGAAGTGGCCGGAAAGAAGATCGATGAAGTGAAGATTGTGGTGAATGGAGCAGGTGCTTCGGCAAATTCTTGTACCAAGCTTTATATCGCTCTTGGTGCCAAGAGAGAAAACATCGTGATGCTTGACAGCAAAGGTGCCCTCACTATCGACCGACCGGACTTGTCGGAATCTAAAAAATATTTCGCAACTAGTCGCACAGATATCCATACACTGGCGGAAGCTGTAAAAGATGCAGATGTATTTCTTGGACTTTCCAAGGGAAACGTTCTCTCACAAGACATGGTGCGCTCGATGGCCGCAAATCCTATCGTATTCGCCTTGGCAAACCCAACACCTGAGATTACATACGAAGATGCGATGTCAGCACGCCCAGACGTACTGATGGCAACAGGTCGTTCTGACTATCCGAACCAGATTAATAATGTCATCGGATTTCCTTATATCTTCCGTGGTGCCTTGGATACACACGCAAGAGCCATCAATGAAGAGATGAAGCTTGCTGCTGTTATGGCTATTGCCGCGCTTGCAAAAGCTCCGGTGCCTGATGTTGTAACCTCTGTTTATGAAGAAAATAATCTGACCTTTGGCCCGTTGTACTTTATACCCAAACCGGTAGATCCGCGTTTGATCACTGATGTATCAATGGCTGTTGCAAAGGCTGCTATGGAGTCGGGTGTTGCCAGAAATCCTATTTTAGACTGGGATGCATACCGCATTCAACTGCTCCAATTGATGGGATATGAATCCAAGCTGACACGTCAGCTTTATGACAAAGCCCGTAGCAACCCACAACGCGTTGTCTTTGCAGAAGGCACCCACCCCAATATGCTCAAAGCAGCTGTTGAAGCAAAGAGCGAAGGTCTTTGCCATCCGATATTACTCGGCAACGACGAGCGTATTGAGAAGCTGGCAAAAGAGCTTGAGCTTAATATGGAGGGTATCGAAATTATCAATCTACGTCATGACCGTGAAGCGGATCGTCGCGAACACTATGCGAAGTTGCTTACCGGGAAACGCTATCGCGAAGGGTTCACTTTGCAGGAAGCAAACGACAAGATGTTTGAACGCAACTATTTCGGTATGATGATGGTTGAAACGGGAGATGCTGATGCTTTCATCACTGGTGTATATACGAAATATTCAAATACAATCAAAGTAGCAAAAGAAGTAATCGGAATCCGCGAAGGTTTTGATCACTTTGGAACAATGCACATTATCAATTCCAAGAAACAAGGCACAATATTCCTTGCTGATACATTGATCAATCGCCATCCTGATGCTGCTGCTCTGATTGATGTAGCTCGTCTTGCTGCTAACACCGTGCGTTTTTTCAACCACGAACCGGTCATTGCCATGCTTTCTTATTCTAACTTCGGCGCTGATACATCAGGAAGCCCTGCTAAAGTACACAATGCTGTAGAATATATTCAGAAGAGCTACCCTGATCTGACAATCGATGGTGAGATGCAGGTAAATATCGCACTAAATAAGGAACTGCGTGATGAAAAATATCCGTTTACACAGCTTAAAGACAAAGATGTGAACACACTGATATTCCCGAATCTTAGCTCTGCAAACTCTGCGTACAAGCTTCTTCAGTCAATGAGTGATGCCGAACTGATCGGTCCGATCCAGATGGGATTGAATAAACCGATCCACTTTACAGACTTTGAAAGTTCGGTTCGCGACATTGTAAATATTACAGCTGTAGCTGTAATTGATGCTATTGTTGAGAAACAGAAACGCAAATAGTACAGTATTTACAGATAATTCCTGTATATTTGTGCTCCGAACGTTACTTATCAACAAATCTACAATGAATACCGTTGAACAATTTGAGCAACTGATTGCTTCATGCCGTGACCTTTTTGCGAAGAAATTGCAGGATTATGGTCCGGCATGGCGCATCATGCGCCCTGTCTCTCTGACAGATCAGATTTTCATAAAAGCCAGCCGTATACGCAGCCTGGAGATTCAGAAAGAGGCGCTGATTGATGATACTATTCAATCAGAGTTCGTTGGTATTGTAAATTATGGAGTAATCGCATTGATTCAGCTGGAATTAGGCTATAGTGAAACGCCGGACATCACACATGAAAAAGCACTCGAGCTATATGATAAACATATCACTCTGACAAAGGAACTGATGTATGCCAAGAACCACGACTACAATGAAGCCTGGAGAGGAATGCGGATCAGTTCTTATACGGATCTGATTCTTATGAAAATCAATCGCACTAAACAGATTGAGGAAAACAAAGGCAAAACAATCGTATCTGAAGGATTGGATGCAAACTATATGGACATGATCAACTACTCTCTGTTTGCACTTATCAAACTGACTTATGGAGAATAAGACAACAATTCCACTAAAGAAACATGCACTCATCCTGAATGGATTGGTGATATTGGCTCGACTATTAGTGGGACTGATATTTGTCTTTTCCGGCTTTGTAAAAGCAGTAGATCCATTGGGATCTTCCTACAAATTTGCTGATTATCTGGGAGTGTTAGGAATGGATTTCTTGCTTCCAATGACACTTTTCGTTGCTATTATGCTCGCTGCATTTGAATTCTGGCTTGGAGTATCACTGATAACGGGCTACCGGATAAAGCAGAGTATTGTGCTGCTCAACCTCTTTATGTTATTTATGACCCCTTTGACACTCTGGATATCAATCAGCAATCCTGTGACTGATTGCGGCTGTTTTGGAGATGCCCTCAAACTCACTAACTGGCAGACATTTTATAAAAATGTGGTGTTGATGGGGATTTCGATATTTTTATTCATCTACCGGAGCAAACTCACTCCCCTCTTTAGCAAACACACACAAGGACTGGTTTCTCTTTATACTCTTTTGTTCATATTCAGTGTTTCGTGGATTTCTTATGAATATCTTCCGATAGTCGATTTTCGCCCTTACAAAATCGGAAACAATATTACTGAAATGATGTCTATACCGGAAGGTGCACAAACGGAGGAGTTTGAAAACATTTTCATCTACCAGAAAGATGGGGTAGAGAAAAAATTCACTCTGGAGAATTATCCGGAAGGTGACTCTACCTGGACATTTGTAAGAAGAGAAGACAAACCTATCAATAAGGGATATGTGCCTCCAATCAACAACTTTTCAATCGAGTTAGATGGATCGGATATTACTCAAGAAGTGCTGCAAGACTCTTCATATACTTTTCTTCTCATATCTCACCGTCTTGAGAATGCCAGTGATGAGGAGATTGACAGAATCAATGAGATCTATGACTATTGCGTTAAGTTTGGTTATCGCTTTTACTGTCTTACCGCTTCTCCACAGGACGTGATTGAAGAATGGTCTGCTGACACGGGTGCTGAATATCCTTTTGCTATTACTGATGAAATACCTCTTAAAACGATGATACGGTCCAACCCGGGACTTATATTATTAAAACAGGGAACCGTTTTGAGAAAATGGCCTCATACCCTGCTTCCGGAAACCGAAATGTCAGACTTGCCTCTGGATCAAACGAAGTGGGGCAAAAAGGATGCAATGCTCTCCGGCACAAAAGTCTTATTTTTTGCAATGGCATTCATCATACCCCTCGTTGCTCTATTTATACTCGAAAGAATAATCGGGTTATGTGTTCGGATTTACCAAAAAAGAAAGAAGAAGAAGGAGAAAGGGTCAGCCGATACTCCGGAGACAGAATGAACTATATAATTAAGAATCATATAAAATTTTAGAAAATGAGAAAGAACATTGTTGCAGGAAACTGGAAAATGAACAAGACACTTCAAGAAGGAATTGCTCTTGCAAAAGATTTAAATGAGGTATTAGCGCAAAAGGCTGTAAATTGCGATGTCGTAATTTGCACTCCATTCATCCATTTGGCTTCCGTTGCTGCAGAAATTGACCAAACGAA
>DATCIB010000095.1:0-2198 GCA_036508045.1 Bacteroidales bacterium | reverse complement strand
CGGAAGTTCAAGAATATTGATTTTGTACTTCTCATAAAGCCGCTTTCCCAAAGCAGATATTTTAGCTGCATTGCGGCTGTTGAGTATCAGACTTGCACCTTGCTCAGCAAATTTCTCTGCGCACGCTTCGCCGATGCCACTTGTGGCACCGGTGATAAGAACAATTTTATTTTTCATTGATTAAAAGGTCCATTTTGCTCCAAAAGTAGGAAAAATATGGACATCATCATCAATAAAGTTATTAGAAATTTCGACCTCGCTACCTAAAGCCAGATTCTTATTGAAGTTGTACCACAGCTGTGGCTCTGTGAGTATTACAAGGACGCGGTCATTGCTGAAAAAGGTTTTCTCGCTCCAGATATCAATAAATCCGGAAAAGGAAAGTTTGGTATCTCCGATCGGCATGCCCCATACTCCTGTCACCTGAAGATTCGCTTCTTTTCCGGAACGAAGAATATGTTTATAGCTCGCTTGTAATTCGAAGTTTGCCGCGTTGACTGAAAAGGGATAAGCAGCTCCCAATAACCATGCGTTGTGGATCTGTCCTCCAAAATTATTGCCTGCAAACAATCCGCCGTTGTATTCAATATGCGCTAATAACGGAAAGCTTTTGGTAATCTTCTGATTACGGGAGATCTCAAAATAGGCCAGACTCATGTCTTTGAAGTCTGCAAAGTCCATGTCGACAAAGAAGAAAGTGCTACCATTATTGTCCGGACGAAACATTTCGATAGTTACTGTGGGATAGTTGCGTTCTTTCATGAAATCCCAGTGATACTGAATGTTCTGCGCTGCCAATGGCAGTGACAGTAGTGTAAAGATGGCCAATACAAGTTTTTTCATAGTACAATGTTATTGAATAGTGAATGAATATCGTTTGAATATCTCACGCGCATGTTCCAGTCTTTCTCTCGAAAGAGGTTCCAGATCGGCTAACGGATAAGGTATCCCAAGTTGTTCGTATTTGTGAATCCCCATCCGGTGATAGGGGAGCAGTTCTATTTTTTCGATGATTTTATACGGTTGCAGGAACTGTGCCAAAGCCTCTAGCTGTTCCTCATTGTCTGTCAGTCCGGGCACAATGACATGGCGGATCCATGTCGGTTTGCCTGTTTCTTCGAGGTAATCAAGAAACTTTAGAGCGTTGTCTCTTTCCACTCCGGTCAGCGTGATATGAAGATCGGGATCCAGGGCTTTTATATCAAGAAGTACCAGATCCGTCACATTCAAGACCTCTTTTATCTTCTCAGATAAGAGATATCCGGAGGTGTCGAGTGCCGTGTGAAGCCCCTCTCTCTGGCACAAAGAGAAAAACTCTTTCAGAAAATCAGGCTGAAGCAGTGGTTCACCACCAGTGGCTGTGACGCCTCCTTTGCGCAAAAAACTTTTATAGCGAAGTACTTCTTTCAGCAGTTCATCCGGTTCATATCGATACGTAGGCTTTGAGGAGATCTCCCAGGTGTCCGGGTTGTGACAGTATTGACAACGGAGCGGACATCCCTGAAAGAAGACGACGAACCGGATACCCGGTCCATCGACTGTGCCAAAGCTCTCTAAGGAATGGATATTTGCTGAAGAAATAGTCTTCATTACTTATATCTCCTGATTGATTGTTCTGGAAATCACATCCAACTGCTGTTCACGGGTCAGTTTGACGAAGTTGACAGCATATCCGGAAACGCGGATTGTAAGCTGTGGATATTCTTCAGGATGTGCCATTGCGTCAAGTAGCAGCTGCTTGTCAAAGACATTGATATTAAGATGCTGACCACCATCAGGAGTGAAGTATCCATCCAATAAGTTAATGAGATTTTCAATCCGGCAATCCGTGTTTTTGCCAAGTGCACCAGGTGTGATCGCAAAGGTATAGGAGATACCGTCATGTGCATGGTGGAACGGTAATTTAGCCACGGACGAAAGTGCTGCAATGGCCCCTTTCTTATCTCTCCCGTTCATTGGGTTAGCTCCCGGCGCAAATGGTGCTCCGGCAGGACGGCCATCAGGTGTGGCACCGGTGTTCTTTCCATAAACCACGTTAGACGTGATTGTCAGAATAGATTGAGTCGGCTTACCTTGACGATATGTTTCGTGCTGACGCAGGAACTCCATAAATTTCTCTGTAATTTCTACAGCCAGGTTATCGGTACGGTCATCATTATTACCAAAAGGTACATATTCGCCTTCGATTTCAAAATCAA
>DATCIB010000094.1:0-3916 GCA_036508045.1 Bacteroidales bacterium | reverse complement strand
TCAAACTTGCCGCAGCCATTGTCTTTCAAAGTGCCATTGAATCTGTTGGCCTGTTTATTATTACCGAATAGACGGGGTAAGACTTGATAAATCAGTAGCTTATGCTTCATTCGTGCGGGTATGTTAATCTGTGCAGTTGTTATTTTATACGACAAAACTAAGACAATTAATGATATTATACTACTTTTGCGGCGGATTATTATTATTCATTTAATTTAGTTAGAAATGAAAGCATATGTATTTCCCGGTCAGGGATCGCAGTTTGTGGGTATGGGAAAAGACCTGTACGAGAACTCTTCGGTGGCCAAAGACCTCTTTGAAAAAGCAAATCAGATTCTCGGTTTTCGTATAACCGACCTTATGTTTGAAGGAACGATGGAAGACCTCCGTCAGACCAAAGTAACACAACCCGCGGTATTTCTCCATTCAGTTATTCTTGCCAAGACACTCGGAGACTCTTTTCAGCCAAACATGGTGGCAGGTCACTCGCTGGGTGAGTTTTCCGCATTGGTAGCTGCCGGAGCACTCAGCTTTGAGGATGGTCTGGTACTTGTATCCAAACGTGCGATGGCGATGCAAAAAGCCTGTGAGATTCAACCTTCCACGATGGCAGCCGTATTGGCACTGGATGATGAGAAGGTAGAAGAGATCTGTGCTGCCATTGATGGAATCGTAGTACCCGCTAATTATAACTGTCCGGGACAGTTGGTTATCTCGGGAGATATCCCATCTGTAGAGGCAGCTTGTGAGCAGATGCTTGCAGCCGGTGCCAAACGTGCATTAAAGCTGCCTGTTGGTGGAGCATTTCACTCACCACTCATGGAGCCTGCTCGTGTTGAACTGGCAGAAGCGATTGAAGCTACAGAGTTTCATGCACCTGTCTGTCCGGTATATCAGAATGTAGATGCCAAACCTCAGACAGACCCTGCTGTGATCAAGGCAAATCTGTTGAAGCAACTGACCTCTCCGGTACGCTGGACGCAGACTGTTCAAAACATGATTGCTGATGGTTGCGACACCTTCATTGAAGTGGGTCCCGGTGCCGTACTTCAGGGATTGGTAAAGAAAATCAATAAAGAAGTGGTCGCTGAAGTTGCCGTGCTATAAGTAGACAGGTATCCATTCCTAAATAATGAGGAGTCTTACCAAAGGCTCCTCATTATTTATTTACTTAGAAGTATTGCCTTCCACATCATTTTCCTGTATCTCCACATTTAGCCTGTTTTCGATAGCTTCTTTTTTACTGTCAAGGATATATTCGTTGCGATACGTCTTGATAAGCAACAGGAAGACGGAGAGAAGGGACGGGCCAAAGATGATACCCCAAAAACCAAACAATGTCAGACCGAAGACGACTCCTAGCACGGTTATCAGCGGATGAACATCTGCAATCCTTTTCATCAGAATGAATCGGGAAATGTTATCCACATTGCCGACGACCAATGCACCATAAGCAAGAAGTCCGACCCCCATCCAGGTATTACCCGTTGCCATCAAATAGATAGAAAGTGGCAGCCAGACCGCGGTAGTTCCAACGATTGGTATGATACTGAAAAAGCCGGTCAGGATACCCCAGAACAAGGGATCGTTAACACCAAAAATATAATATCCAATACCGGCAAATATACCTTGTATGACCATCAGCAAAGGAACGCTGATCGTGTTAGCATAGATCATATTGATTGATTCACTCACCAGCATCTTCTTGTTGGAATCATTAAGCGGAAGAAAATCCGTAAAGGTATTCTTGTAAGCCTCATCCGTAGTCATCATGAAATAGAGCAAGAAATACATCATGAACAGATTTAACACAACGCTGTAGGTCATGTTAAACACATCGCTGAGAATGCCGGTGAGAAAGGCCCCGGCCTTATTTATGATATCTTGCGGGATGATATTATAGCCGGTAATCTCCTTTGCTTTTTGTCGGATCACATCAATACCTTCCGTGATCTGGAAATTCTCAAATCCTGAGAGTTTGATGACGACCTGGCTAAAGAGCAGCCACAATATTAAGGCGAGCACCAGAGAGACAGCTATCATCAGCACAGTTGCTACGATACTCTTTGGCCACTTCCAACGGTTGACCATGAAGTTGTAAGGACTTTTCAGAAGGACGCTCAGTGTGATTGCCCCGAGAATCGAACTGACAAAGAAGGATAGCTCAACGATAAATAGTGATGCCAATCCTATCAATAACAGCAAAAACAATATTTGCTGCATCAAAACATTCTGATTCTTTCCTTCCATAGTAGTGGTTCTTGTAAATTATGTTCAAACATAGGTAAAATAATCCAAATGGATGGAGTAGAACGAACAAAAAGAACGCCCTCCCGCAAAATATCTTCTCATTTATTCGGACAACCCTTTTTATGATACTGGAATAATCGGTATATTTGCTGAATCAATGAACGCAAACAGATATGCAACCACTCGCTGAAAGAATACGCCCTACATCTCTATACGATTATATCGGACAAAAACACCTGGTAGGAGAAGGTGCTGTGCTTCGTAAAATGATTGAAGGGGGACGACTCTCTTCATTCATCCTCTGGGGCCCTCCCGGTGTAGGCAAAACCACACTGGCGCGTATTATCGCGAATACTTTGCAAACTACTTTCTTCAGTTTGAGTGCAATCAACTCAGGGGTGAAAGACGTGCGGGAAGTTATTGACACTGCCCGCAAACAGCAGTTCTTCCAATCTGCCAGTCCGATTCTTTTCATTGATGAGATTCATCGTTTCAGCAAGGCACAGCAAGATTCTCTCTTGGGTGCTGTGGAAAGCGGCATTGTTACGCTGATTGGCGCGACCACAGAAAATCCTTCCTTTGAGGTGATCCGTCCGTTGCTTTCCCGCTGTCAGGTATATGTACTGAAGTCACTCGGTGATGAAGAACTGCTTCAGCTGATGCATCATGCGCTTGAAACAGATATAGTGCTGAAACAGAAGAATATAGAAGTGAAGGAAAATGAAGCGATACTTCGTTACTCCGGTGGTGATGCCCGCAAACTACTCAATATCATTGACCTGGTGGTCAGTGCTGAAGAGAGCAATGATGTGGTGATTACCGACGATATTGTAGTCGAACGGTTGCAAGCCAATCCGATGGCATACGATAAAGATGGAGAGATACACTACGACATTGTCTCGGCTTTTATCAAGAGCATCCGTGGGAGCGATCCCGATGCAGCGATCTATTGGCTGGCACGTATGGTGGCCGGTGGTGAGGATCCCACTTTCATTGCACGCAGACTGGTTATCTCTGCCGCGGAAGATATTGGTCTTGCCAACCCCAATGCGCTGCTGATAGCCAATACTTGTTTTGATGCGTTGCAGAAGATAGGATGGCCTGAGGGACGTATTATCCTGGCTGAGACTACCATCTATCTGGCTACATGTGCAAAGAGTAATTCCGCTTATAATGCGATTAATGATGCGTTGGCACTTGTGGAGCAGACCGGTAATCAACCGGTGCCGTTGCACTTACGCAATGCGCCGACCCAGCTGATGAAGGAACTGAACTATGGTGCCGGCTACAAATATTCCCATGATTTTCCCAATCACTTTGTCAAACAGCAATTTCTTCCTGATGCTCTAAAAGGTAAGGTTTTGTGGAAACCACAGGAGAATGCTTCTGAAGCGAAGATCAAAGAGATCATGAATAAGCTGTGGGAGGGACGTTACAAGTAATATGACGAGTCACACGTCAAGTCAACTAGCAAGCAACGCCCCCTTTTGTCACAACATTATTGTCACAACACTAATTCCTGTACATCACCAAACTTGTCATATCCTGTTACGATGACTTTGTCGCCGGGTTTTAATCCTTCGAGTATTTCATATTGCAAAGGATTCTGACGACCGATCACAATCTTTTGTCTCACCGCTTTATCACCGGTTGGTGTCAGCTTAAA
>DATCIB010000093.1:0-2932 GCA_036508045.1 Bacteroidales bacterium | reverse complement strand
TTCTTTGATAAAATGCAGCTTGCCGGTAAATGGTTTCGCATTACCGTAAGCTGCATCCTTATTTTGACGGCTTTATTTCTCCTCTTCTCCCATCACGAACATTAACGGATGGGTGAAGACGAGCGGCCGTTCCTCTTATTTCTTTACAAACGTAATCCTCTTCAGATTTTGGTCATTCACTGACTGGAAGAACTTATACAACGAATCATATTCATCATTGGAATAGAACGTCTTTTGGACCTGATAGTCCATACGACACATCAGTTGCTGTCCGTTGCATTCGACCAGGATCTGCGCTTGCAAACCGCCATTAGCAGTTTGCAGACGGAAAGGCTGCGGGATTGCTTCCGGTACAAAGCCCTCGGGTATCGTGATATTGACAATCTGCTGAAATCTCTCAACACAAGGGAAATCAACCGGTGAAATACGATCCTTCAAGAAAGGATTCACCTTTTGAAACATCACCATCGGATTGATGGAAATCTTATCCCCCTCAATCTTTGTACCTGCATCAGAGATAACATAATCAAACTGTAAGAATTTGTGATTCTCTCCCCACTTTGACTCCATGGATGAAAGAGCTGCTCCATTTGGAGTCCATTGCTGGGCATACTGGACATGAGTTCCTTTTGCCAGATGCTCAGCCATAGGAGGTATAGACTCCCCTGTATAACGTTCAGAAATAGCGCCAGTCAACTTTCCCTCTTCATTAAAGCTTGCATTAATGGTACGTACTGATGAACCTTCAAACTTGGAAAGATCCATCCACATGGCGGCTGTATCACGTAATATCAATGACCTTTCCACCAGATCATTTAACGGAAGAGTATTTACACCGTAGGCCGGCGAAGTGGCATCCAGACAATACACATTGCCATTTTCAACTACGCCGACAATCACATGGTTCATGGCATTGGTATCATCATGTTTCAGGTCAATCAGCCCAAGATCACGTGTACGAAGTAGTATCGGGCTTGCCTCATAACCAGCTTGACGCGCGAGTACCAGCAACAACAGATTCAGTTCAGCACTATTTCCTTTCTTTGATTTTATTGCTCCTGCAATGTCTTCCGGATAAACAGAATATACTTTGTTCCACTCAATATTGTTTCGAACCAAATCCAAAAGGGCCATAGTGCGTTGTTCTATGGGACCTGCAGGGATTGCTTTGAGTGCATCACTTAGATAGGATGCTTTCAATTGAACTGCAAAGCGAGTCTGGTTTTTTAGAGCAGAGGCCGCCTTATCCCAATTGGTTATGAATTCCTGAGGAGCACGTTTGGGAATGCTTATGCGATCAAGATTGAAATGTACAGCGGTGCGATAGTCTTCCGGACACATCAAATAGTCGGATGCCGGTTGGAAGGATGGGAGATTTTTAGCAGTCATGGTCATCTCGTTACTGTGTTCAGAGAACAGTGTATTGGACATGAAACCAAAATTCTGAGATGCGTTTACTTCCAATACTTCGATAGGTAATCCTATGCGCTGTATATCATAATACAGATACTCCGGAATCGTGATGCGATAGGTAGCATCAACGACAGGAATATCGCGTTGAACATGCCACGACTGTAAAGACTCCAGCTGACTAGAAACCAATGTGTAGGTAAACTCAACCACTGACCCGACTTTTACATCTGACAAAGAAATGACTTTCTGATGTTCCGACTGCGAGAGTGCTACATCTGTTATACCATTTTTCTTTGAGATATATTTCCCTGCAAACTTTTTGCCATTCCAGTTGAAGACCGCAGCAGAGATTCCCTTCACTTGTTCTGGCATCTCAGCTGAAGCTACACTATAGCTTACACGCATAGTAGCATACTTCAGTCCTTCTTCTTTTAAGACCTTGATGCGAACAAAGTGGTCTGTCTCATACTGAAATGTATCATTCTTAAATACAAAGCGTGTCACAATTTCCTCTTTCAGTAAAACTGCAGGGGCATCAGGCTCACTTGGCAAAGAGCCGGCAAATAGTGTTTCTTCCGGTATTGTACCTATCTTTGAATATAGCTGCTGAGCAGATGCAGACAGGCAACCTAGAAGTAAAACCGCAGAAAGTAATAATGTCTTTCGTTTCATGGTTATGTTTTGTTGATTTGTTTCTATCAATTTGAGACAAATATAGTGCTTTTTAAATAAATAGTCAATTCTTTACTAAAATATTCACCACTTGGAAAGAATCTATAGTGAGACGATAAAGCTATCCATAAAAGCTCTGTGTCACACTCATAGTACAGAAATACCGGGAAAAGGGCCTAAATCTTCCCTCCTTGCTTGGATAAGATGAGATCAATCTTTTGCGATGTGATCAGGCATCCTTTGGAAAGTGATTTTATCCAGGGAAGAATATGCTCAGAAAAGCTATCAATCTTCTCTGTTTGATCGATAATCTCAACAATAACAGGAATCTTTTCTGTTATCTCCCAAAACTTATCTGAATGAAGTTCCAGACTCGCCCCATAACCCATTACACCTTTATAGACAGTAGCGCCCGCCATTCCATATCGTTTGGCTTCAAATGCAATGGCTTCATACAAAGACGTATGTTCCGCTTTGTCGGTGTTACTTATGTAGATACGTAACACTTTTACTTCTCCTTTGATTTCCATATCTTATAAAGATTTAACGATCAGATGTCCGACATAGGTAGCAGTAAGTCCCAGAAAAACACTCAGTAAGGTATAGAGAATAAAAATAAAATAGTTTTGATCCCTTATTAAAAGAAAGTCTTCATTGACAAATGTGGAGAATGTGGTAAATCCGCCACAAAGTCCGACAGTAAGAAAGAGCTTCAAGTCGGCATTCATCAGATGTCCTCTTTCGAAGAGTCCGTAAAACAATCCAATCAGAAGACATCCAAGTATATTGACGATGAAGGTACTCCACGGAAAGGAATGCTGAAAGGAATGTTCTACATAACGGGACA
>DATCIB010000092.1:0-3415 GCA_036508045.1 Bacteroidales bacterium | reverse complement strand
CAAGCACAATGTGGGAACGGATGAGATTATTTATGGTGGCGATCGTCTGGGGATCTATTTTCTTGAGACAGGTGCTGTCGCTCGTGCGTCAAAAGTAGTGTATGACCGTGCAAACTCGTCTATCGCAGATATTGAGCCGGGCATGATCAACTGGAAAGAGGTGTTTAAAGATGCACAATGGTTTCATTGGACCGGTATTACTCCGGCTTTGTCTCAGGGTGCGGCTGATGCTTGTATGGAAGCCATCAAAGTGGCTAACGAGATGGGAGTGACTGTTTCCTGTGACCTGAACTATCGCAATAATTTGTGGAGATATGGCAAGAAGGCTTCTGAAGTGATGCCTGCTCTGGTCGAAGGATGTGATGTGATATTGGGTAACGAAGAGGATGCTGAGATGGTCTTTGGCATCAAACCGGAAGGTTTTGATGTAGCACGAACGGATGGTCATGTGGATGCGGCTGAGTTTGAATCGGTATGTACGCAGTTGACGAAGCGTTTTCCCCGTGCAAAGAAAACTATTATCACGCTACGCGGCTCTATCAATGCAAACCACAACACATGGGGTGGCGTGCTGTATAATGGGAAAACACTCTTCCAGTCTAAACGTTATGATATTACGCATATCGTGGATCGTGTAGGTGGTGGTGACTCTTTTATGGGTGGCTTGGTCTATGGATTGATCACCTATCCGACAGATGATCAGAAAGCACTGGAGTTTGCGGTGGCAGCTTCTTGTTTGAAACATACAATCTATGGGGACTTCAATCTGGTTACGGTAGCAGAAGTTGAGAATTTAATGAAAGGGGACGGCTCCGGCCGTGTATCCCGTTAATACAATACGATATGGCACGATTTACAAAGATACAAACCGAACAGGCGATGATCTCGACAGGGATGGTTCCTGTGTTTTATCACAAGGATGTGGAAGTAGCAAAGAATGTGATCAAAGCTTGCTACGATGGGGGAGTCCGCGCTTTTGAGTTTACCAACCGTGGCGACTTTGCGCATGAAGTGTTTGGCGAACTGGTGAAATGGTCTGCTACTGCTTGTCCGGAGATGGTACTGGGCATCGGTTCGGTCATTGATGCACCAACAGCAGCTCTCTATCTGCAACTAGGCGCCAACTTTGTGGTAGGTCCGTTGCTGAACACGGATATCTTCAAGGTATGCAACCGCCGTTCGATTCCTTATATTCCGGGTTGTGGTTCAGTCACAGAGATTGGTCTGGCTCAGGAGTCAGGTGCGTATGTAGTAAAGGTATTCCCGGCAGGCAATGTGGGTGGTCCTTCATTTGTCAAGAACATCAAAGCACCGATGCCTTGGACAGCGGTTATGGTGACAGGTGGCGTCGAACCGACCAAAGAGAATCTGGAGGCATGGTTTAAAGCCGGAGTCTCTTGTGTAGGTATGGGCTCCAACCTCTTTCCAGCGGATGTGCTGAAAGCGAAAAACTGGTCTGCCGTTACTGATAAATGCAAGGAAGCATTGGACATCATTAAATCAGTTAAACTCTGATTAAGAAACCATCAGGTTGATTTAGAAAGAAGAAGCGTATGTTCCGATCGGAACATACGCTTCTTCTTTCTAAAACGAACGTCTCCTATTTGATACTGACCCTCACTTCCTTGCCATTCTTCACAATGTCATCCATCTGATAGATGTCCAGATCTACTTTGCCTTTTACCATTTCCGGTATATTGTAGGACATGAAGAAGTTGTCATAGAAGTCTGCATCTTCCTGCGGCAACATAAATGGTTTGTAGGTCTTGCCATCCTTGTCCATGTAGGAGAAGAATGGAACGGTATGCAATCCATCTACCCGTCTTGAACTAAATACAAACCAACGGCTGTTGCTGCTCCAGGAGTGGTAACTCTCTACATCATCCGAATTGACATTTTCCGGTTTAAATAACTTGTTAGTCTTCAGATTGATCATGTAAAGATCGGCTTCTTTATGCCAGATATGGAACTGTCCGTAGTTGGCAATGGAGAAAAGTAAATAGTTGCCATCAGGTGACATACGCGGCAAAGTAGCACTTTTGCCTGTACGCCGGGCTGAGAAGATCGTGTCTATCTTTCCACTGACGGTCCCGTTATCAGGATTGAAATCTGTCTTACAGATACTGTATTTAGCCTCAGAATAGTTAGATGGCATCGAAACGCTGTCTGCTGAACAAAAATAGAGCGTCTTCCCATCCGCAGAGAAGGATGGAAATGTTTCAAAAGCATCCGATCGCATCAGGCAGGGGTTCGTAATGTAGGTGTGATTTTCAACATCATAAATGACCACTTCCGACTTCTTGTCATACACTTCAACCCTGTTTTTGTCTGTACTGTGAAAGAGCTGATTGGTCTCGTTTATTGAAAAAGCAATGTATTTGCCGGAAGGATGCCAATAAAGATAACGTGAGGCACTATACAGCTTATCTACTTTCATGTTCAACTTCTCAGTCTTACCGTTGTGGGTGATGTAAGTGCCGGAGTTTTGAGCCCGCATATGAAAACCGAATGTCTTCGGATCCTGATTGCAGAATGAGTGGCAGTTGAGGCATGAAAATTCATTCATCGTATTCTCATAAATGGGAGTCACTTCAAAGTTTTCCATGTTGCGTTGGTAAATACCCATCTTATTCCATAACTCATATCCGGGGTCAATGAGGCGGTAAGTCAGATAGGAGTCAATCTTGTCTGCGACCACATGCCAGGAAAAAGGAAGGTACTTCATCCACTTTCCATCTTTCTTAGCGAGAACTGTGACTTCCAGTGCAACACCGGTGTTCTTTTCCAGAAGAGCGCGCCATTTCTTGGCCGGGATGGAGATCTTATATGTTCCATTACAGATAATCTCTTCGGATTTACCCTTGATGATAACCTGAATAGCGTCAGAAGTATCTGTAACCTTGAAATTGAGGGGGGCTATATTGACAGGAATTGTCACATCCGTATATTCCGGAAAGATTGTCGGCAGGACATTCGTAGTTTCAAATTTTGTAATCTTGCCACTGTCACAAGATGAGATCAGGCAGACAGTAAATAAGAGGTAAATTATCTTTCTCATTTTTTTGCGTTATTCAAATAATAGAGCCAGTAAGTACCTTGGAATTTCCGTGCGAAATCACTATCCAGGCTTCTGTTTTCTTGTTTGTATTTTATAAAAGTGTTTCGGAATTCAACAAATGCACGCTTGGTTTCCATACTTATGGGCGACATATCCCATATTTGTGCAGGTGCCTTGGTAGCATCCAGATAAGCCGCGATTACCTGTTGGTGCAAGGCAGGCACTTGCTCAGCAGTCGCATTGGGATAATATTTTCCATAGATATTGGCAAATAACTGTAGTTTGCTTTCAAGTAAAAAAGAGGCTGTGATATATTCAAAAGCAACTTTGTTATTGGGGTTGGCATCTAACAATGGA
>DATCIB010000091.1:0-6166 GCA_036508045.1 Bacteroidales bacterium | reverse complement strand
TACGCGACGTCGCATGGGAGTTTTACAACAAAGGACTCGCTTGGAGATTATATGTTTTATTCTTGTATCATGCTGACTTCTATCACGCTTCCGGATAGTATTAATACGATTGGAAGATTCGCACTCTCAGAATCAGGAATTAGTTCTATTGTTATCCCTGACAGTGTCACCACGCTTATGGCTTATGCATTTGGTAGTTGTCCCAATCTGACATCTGTTACGATTGGCAAGGGTGTTACATCTATTTGGGAAACGGCATTTTCCGGATCTGTTTCTATAAAAGAAATACATTGCAGCTCATCCACACCTCCTTTACTGGAAGAACACGCATTCGGGAGTTTGTCTCTGAGCCCAATGACTTTGTATGTGCCGATAGGTGCAAAAGCTGCCTATGCTACTGCCAATGAGTGGAATAAGTTTGGAAATATCATCGAGACATTTACAGCCGGTAACCTGAAGTATGCAATCAATGCTGACTCTGTATCCATCATCGGATATGTCAACAAGCCAAAAGGCACACTTTACATTGAGGAGAATGTGAAGTATAACGACAAACTCTATAGGATCACCGCGATAAAAGACTCTGTCTTCAAAGAGTGTGATTCTCTCGAATATGCAACTACCCTATGGACACTTCGGTCAATTGGCTCACGTGCATTCAAAAATTGTTCCGGACTAAAGAGATTTACCTTTGGAGAATACACTTCTTTTTATACTTCTGATGATTATCAACTTTCTCAGACTAGCGCGAAACTCATCGGAGAAACTGTTCTTCTGCCAATAAGCACTATTGGTTCACAGGCTTTTCAAGGTTGCTCTGCCCTCGAGGCATTCGTAACGTACGAGAAGACGCCCCCGACATTGGGTGCGGAGGTCTTCAGTGGTGTAAATAAAAGCACTTGCACTTTACACGTCAGTAACGGGACTAAATCTAAATATGCAACTGCTGACCAGTGGAAAGACTTTACAAAAGTCACTGTTTTTTACCCGGATTCTGAACCGGAAAACGAAGCCTCTCAAGCGACAATCTTCACAGAGAGTGACGGCATCGTAGTGAAAGGTGCTGAAGCCGGCACCTCCATCACGGTCTATTCGGCTTTCGGGATTCAGCTTGTGACACTCACTGCCAACGACGATGAGCAGCGGATTGCTCTACCTGGCGGAGCTCTTTACCTGGTGAAGGTGGGTGATCAGGCTTTCAAAGTGGCTTTAATGCAATAAATCAGACTGCATATACAATGAAAAAAATACACTTCCTCTTCCTCTTCATCCTGACTCTAATAGTATCAACCCAAGCCAACCACGGACAAAACCGTTTTGTGGAGCCCGTGAAAGGTCCTTTTGTAAAGAATGACACACTCTTCTTTTACAAGCAACTCTATGTAGTGGATCATGATACGTGTGTGAATGCAGAAATGGTTACAAAATGCCCTCCGAGCAAACATAAATGGTTGCAATTATCAACCGAGCAAGTAAAAAGTTGAAAGGTCAAAATGCCTTACAGTATACTGCAAGGCATGTCTTGGTGCACTTGGTGCATTGAAATAGAGGTATCTGCCGTTTGAAGAATGAAAATAATAAAAAAAATATTCTCTGCGCAATGCCAAGGAGGAAAAAGGTCGCCCCTAACCGTGACTTTTCCCACATTCACTTGTCATGCATCCATAAACACTGTATATTTGCTCCGTGAATGCAGACCAACTGCTTCCGGTATTACTATTTAATTCCATAAGAAGGAGTAAGTGTATGAAAAGAGCGATGTTATTTTATGTTGTTTGCGCTTTCAGTTTGTCAGTTTCGGCGCAGACACTGATACCGGCTCAGATTGAAGCAGAAAATTTTACTGGAAAAAGTAGTGGAATAACGACCGAATCGTGTTCTGATAGCACCGGAGGGTTAAGCATAAAAAAGACATCAGACGGATCTTATCTATATTACGCAATCACGGTTCCTAAAGCAGGTCTGTACCGTGTCTCCTATCGTGTGTCTTCAGCTGCTACTACGGCCGGAGCCATCGCCTTGACATCCGACTCAGGAAGCACTGTGTATGGCGTACTTGAGGTTCCTTCTACAGGTGGGCTCCAGAACTGGAAAACTCTTTCACATCAGGTATTCCTTCCTGCTTCAACATTCAATATATCAGTGGATATCCCCAAAGGGGGGTTCGGTATCAATTGGTTGAAATTCGAGAAGGTAAATGACTCCGCGAATCAGGCGTCCGGTACAGCCACGATCTATACCTCCACGAAAACGACTCAACTTATTCAATCGACCCAACCCTTCGCTTCAAGCAGTGGCACTCCGGTGTATGTGGACGCTTCTACGACCTTCCAGACGATGCAGGGTTTTGGTGCTGCAGTGACAGGTTCATCCGCATTACTTATCAATGCTCTTTCGGAAACTAACAAGGCAAAGTTCCTGAATGATGTCTTTTCTGAGTCCGGATTAGGTCTAAATTATATACGTACCACCATTGGAGCCTCTGATTTCTCATCGTCAGTCTGGACGCATGATGATGGAAATCGTACGTTTGAATTCAAAGATCCGGAA
Source organism: Bacteroidales bacterium (assembly GCA_036508045.1). Classification (GTDB taxonomy): domain Bacteria; phylum Bacteroidota; class Bacteroidia; order Bacteroidales; family JAQUTK01; genus JAQUTK01. The sequence continues at coordinate 3,616 of DATCIB010000091.1, read as the reverse complement.
GGGGTGATGACGGTATTGAAAGCAGTCCGCACGTTGAATCCTGATTTAAAAATTATTGCGTCAGCCTGGTCTCCTCCGTCTTACATGAAAACCTATTCAAACACGACGGGATGGAGCTACAATACTGCCTATGGCGACTCCCTCTCGAATTACTACATCCATTATCTGCAAGCGATGAAGGATAATGGTATACCTGTAGATGCGATGACCGTTCAAAATGAGCCTTTATGGGGTTGGGCCTCTTATCCGTGTATGTATATGCCTGCCAATGCTCAGGGGTTTTTGGTGGGTAATTATCTGGGACCCAAATTGAGAAGTAATAATCTTTCCACCAAGCTATATATTTATGATCATAATTGGGACAATGCGCTGGAGTATGCAACGACCGTAAAGAAAACCTTGAAAGCCTGGCAGTTCGTGGATGGAACGACTTTCCATTCCTATTCATCCCCGGATGGTGCGACGGGGGTCGCCTCTCAGTCCTACGTGAAGTATCTGGATATGTCTAAAGATATTTTATTTACCGAAGGTACTGGCTGGGGCTCTGTGAAAGGTGATTTCGGTGCCACCCAATGGGAAGTACTTCATATCATGATTGAGTCTGTTCGCAATTGGGCGTCAGGTGTTATCTTGTGGAACCTGGCTTTGAATGAGAATTATGGTCCGGTGATCCCTGGCGGTCCCACTAATTGCCGCGGAGTCTTTGAAATTAAGTCCGATGGTTCTTCCTATTCCGAAAATGCAGAATATTACACACTGGCACATCTAAGTAAGTTTGTTAAACCGGGAGCAAAACGTATTAATTCGATCTGTTTCAATTCCACTATCAAAAACGTTGCCTTTGTCAATCCGGACGGTTCGCGCGTTGCACTGCTGTATAACACATCCGATCTGACAATACAGATCTCTATAAAAGAAGGCAATATCTCTATCCCTAAAAAGATGACGGGAGGTTCTATCGCTACGTTCGTATGGAGTCCGGACAGCAACTCCTCAGCCAACCTGATGCAAGTGTCCGTGATCAAAGCTTATTATGAAAACGGATTGCTGACAGTCTTTCCTGCATCAGATGTAAAATATCTGGATATTTATTCTGTGGATGGGGCAAAGATACGCACCATTGCAGTGGATGGACAAGAACAGATAATACTATCAACAGCCTATTTTGCACCGGGAATATATCTTTTAAAAGACTCATTGGGGGGTATCCTAAAGTTTGTAAAATAAGATACGATCAGAATATGCTTTTGCCAGAGTGTGGCAGGGTATCGAATGTGATTAATAAAAGATGCGATAACAGGGGTTTAATTCTATTATCGCATCAGGTTTAGTTATAGATAGAGTTTACTTCTGTGTAGCAACAGGAGAGCCCAGCAGTGAGAGCATCTTCTCCGCGTAACGCGTCCCTAACAGCCGGTAACCTTCGGCTTTGAAATGCAGATGGTCGGGGGCTGAGATACATCCCGCCGAAGAAATCACATACGAATTGGGGATCATTTGAGGCAACGTTGCAATGATGTTATTCATACTTGCACAAGCGCCTCCCTGATCTTTATTTACCATTTCACCGGCAAGCAGCGGTACATTCTTAGGGGTCAGGTTCAGATCCTTCATCAGATTATCATATACTATCTTGACCTTTGCAGTCCAAAGGGTATCATTCACGTTTGATTCACCCTGGTGCAATAAAATGCCTTTGATAACTCCCTTCTTTTGTGCGAGTTTGGCCATCTCTACAAGGCGTCCATACGGATTGTTATCGTAGTCTTTGACCATACCTTTCATCCAATCCGGTGCAGTTGAGATATATGACTGATAAACATCCTTATCAAATAGTTCGATTTTACAACCACCTATCGCAACATTGATCACACCTACCCTCACCTTTTCGGGAAGGTTGGCTACCAGGGTACGACCAAAATAGTCGGCCGGAGTCAAGCCGGTATGACAGCGGCACAAGGGCGGAACGGCAGGATACCAACTCCCTTTTGTTCTCCCCAAGTCCGGACAGTCGAGGGTTGAGAGTACCTGAAAGCGTGGATTAACCGTTGTATCTTGCGGTTCAATACGGGCATTACCTTCCATATTTGATTGCCCCAGACAGAGGTAAATCTGGAAATTCGGATCTTGCGCAAATACGTTTACGTGGGACAAAAGAAGTCCTGCCAGAAGGATGACGCCTACTTTAATTTTCATAGTTTAATTCGTTTGCATTTTCATTATTAATAATTTGTCCAGCTCATAGACCGGACGTTCTATATCGTTTGGAATCGGTCGACGACTAAATTGTTGGAAATAGAGCAAACAGGCATCCTTCCAGATCTGAGCATTGGCACTCTGTTCGCGGAGCTTGCTTTGAACCTGTTCAAACCTTTCCTTATCTACGTACGTCTGCATGCTGCTCCACACCTTTTCAAACCTGCGTACATCCTGAAGACCTGCATCATAGTGGTAACAAAGTTCGTCCCAGAGGCTCTTTCCACTTTTCATCCTGTACTCCCAAGGGAGATGATGGAACCACAACAAATAGATTTCCGGACAGCTTTTCACATCGGCATACTGTGTGCTGAGCGGTTCATGGTACTGACTCACGGCATTACTGCCTGTCAGGGTACGGTCAAACCCAATCCCCAGCGTATCCGCCTGATGATAATAAGGTGGCGTCCAGTCTTTCCTCGTTCCTTGGGGAGCCCACCACGGACCCGGTCCATAATGTTCATTCGCCGCAAAGATGTGATGCAATCCCAGTGGCATCATATAGTTTACCGTCACTTCATGACTTTCCAGCATCATCTGGCGGACAGGATTCAAAAAGTTGCTCACCCATTCCTCAGAATAGGCCGATGAACCGCCATTGCCAAAGGTGAGTCTGATCCACTCATCCGCAACCTGTTTGCTGCTCAGCATATTGTTCCATGCCAGACGACCGAAAGCATACCAATTAGCCTGGGCGAAAGGATGACCGCACCAGTTTGCATCCAAACCGATATTGGCTACTCCGGCTATGGCTGTATGCTTTGATCGGAAGATACTTCCGTCGGTACACCGGGCTACAGTGCTGCCTGCCCCTTCCTGATAGGTGTCACTCTGAAGAAACTCTTCCCACATAGTCGATAAAAAGACCAGATGCACAGACTGACCGAGATATTCCTGCGTGATCTGTAATTCAGGCATGACGTTGCTCTTTTTCATCGCTCCGAACAGCGGACTAAAAGGTTCGCGTGGTTGAAAATCTATCGGACCGTTCTTCACCTGTATAATCACATTGTCGCGAAACTGTCCGTCCAGCGGCAGAAACTCGGTAGTTGCCTGTTTGGCACGATCTTCTTCCGAAGCGCTATAGACAAACGCCCGCCACATGACAATCCCGCCAAAGGGGTTCAAGGCATCAGCCAACATATTGGCACCATCGGCACGCGTGCGACCATAATCCTGCGGACCGGGTTGCCCCTCACTGTTGGCTTTTACAAGAAAACCACCAAAATCAGGAATCAAACGGTATATCTCCTTTGTCTTTGTGGTCCACCATTGAACGACCTTGGGATCCAACGGATCTGAACTCTTCAACCCTCCAATCATGGAAGGAGAAGAAAACTTCACGGACAGGTAGGTTTTA
>DATCIB010000090.1:0-3517 GCA_036508045.1 Bacteroidales bacterium | reverse complement strand
AATATAATCAATGGAGTGTCATTGTGAAATAACATTCTTCTTGCCATACTTGGATTAAATAACCTTGCGAAAACGTTTCTTCTTTTGTTCGTCAATGCGATAGCATCTATTTTCTCATTCTGTATGTATTCATCGAGTTTCTCCAACACATTCTCACCTTTAATCACTTTGTAATTAATCGTAATATTCGGATACTGCTTCGTAAAATACTCTTTGATTCCCGCCAGTTTGATTTCATTCCATGTATTCTCCTTTGATGGTGATAAATAGATAAAATGTACATTCAATTGCTTTACTTCCAGGAACTTAACGACATATTCAAAAGAAATTAAATCCCGTTGCTGGAAATTAGTCACAAACGCAATATTCTTTATATCTTCCAGCTTATCAAGATGGGTTTGATCAGGAAAAGCAAACAGTGGAACACGTGTACGATCAATCACTTCGGCAGTAACACTTCCTATCAAATCCAAATCTTTCTGATGTTTGCCTCTGGTACCCATGATAATAAGCGCCGGGGGGACTTCGCGTGAATAACGGATAATCTCTTCTTCCGGAACTCCTTCACGTATGATTGTATCAAACTTAACATAAGGTATTTCACCTTTTTCCATCATTCTCTGGATGATGTTCTTAAAGTTACCCATATCTTTGTTTACCTGCGAGAGTACATCCTTCATGGCCAATTCTTCACTGGCACTATAACCAATAAGATCGCCAACAGGTAATGGATTGCTGAAAAACGGGCTGAAATAGGCATGTAAAAGGATTACTTCTCCTTTAATGAATTGCGCATAATGAAATGCAAATTTGCAGGCTTGTAAGGAGTATTCAGAGAAGTCAATCGGAACAAGAACCATCGTGGAACTGGTTACTTCTTCTGTTTCATCGTCTTCCAGACTGAATTTCATATTTTCTATGATCTTTAATGCAGCAGGGAGATCACTTTCTTTGATGCGAACTCTCACTCCTGCAGAGACCACCGGTTGAATGAGATTGACATTGTGTATATAAACCTCAATGTCATTGTTCTCCAATATAGTTTTTAAAATTTGAGCTTTTTCAAAACTATGTATAGCCAATGTAACTAATTTATCTTCCATAGTTCATGTTTGTATTTGGAGAGGAATGTCCCTGTACATTTGTACAGGGACTTTATAAGGTTAGGACTTGAAATAACGAAGCACTTATTCTTTGCCGGCGTTTAGCGCGCCAAGCATCATAAGTGCCTTATCTAAAATCGTTGTATCATCGAGCAGTACAATACCTCCATCAGGACCCGGCTCAATGTGAACCCCACATGAATTACCCCCATCTTTATAATGCTGCCCTCCGAAATAATTACGAACAGTATCCACATTGATTCCTAACTCATCTGCGATTTTCTGCGAGCTTCCTGATGGAAGACTGTCTTTAATCTTGCGCAGTTCATTGAATGAAATTGTCTTTGTCATATTCTATCAGTTTTAAGGGTTACTAATTAGATTCGTATTTGAACTAAACTGTTTTTAATTCCGCAATAAATGTAAGGAAGAAATAAGATAGATGCAAACTTTTTTGAATAAAAAATTAGTTTGAAATCTCTCTTTTTATAATGTCCTATTATTACAGTTTAATAGAACTTACAGAGGAACTCTGGAAACAGGAAAATAAGTAGCACAGAGATGTACAAAACTACACATATTCCGTAGATATATTTTTTCTTGTAATGGGTAGGGGTCTCCCCTACTTCCTGCAAGTTATCAGGAAAAGGTTTGTTCAAAAGCTTTAAAAAGAAATATTTGTAGATCTGATAGACCAGAATAGCTGATAGAATGCCAAATAGAGCACCGCATATTACATCCAGAATGTAATGTACGCCCAGATATATTCTGGTATAAGTATTGACAACGGCCCATGAAAATGCGGTTACTGTGAAGAGCTTGTTTCGAAAAAGCAGCGCGGCAAAGCAGACAATCCCAAAGGCATTTGAAGCATGGCTCGAACAGAATCCGTATTTGCCTCCTTTATAGTCATGCACCAGATGTACTAACGGTCCGATTACAGGGTCCTGCGTAGGCCGGAAACGGGCAACCCAGGGCTTGATGATGGATGAGGTTACAGTATCACACAGTACGATCAGCAGTGCAATGGAAAGAACTGTCAATATAACTTCCTTGCGCGGACGGGTAAAAATACAAAAAGCCAATGCTAATACCATAGGTATCCACGTGAACTTATTTGTAAAAACCCACATAAAAGAGTCCCAATAGGGAGAGCCCTGGGCATTGAGAAATAATGTCCATTGCTGATCCCAGCTGACTAGTCCGTGAAAGAAAGCTTCCATTAGGTCTTCTAAATTACTACAAATGAGGAAGAAGGCAACCAACCTACACTCCCATTTTCCAGCTGGATTTCACTCCAGTCAGACAGTTTGCTGCGTATCTCCACTTTTGTGCCATCATGAAGGATGAAGAGATCTGTGCCACTATTGTCCGGCGAACTCTTCACTGTGACTGAAGGAGCCATTATGATTGCTGTATTTCTATTTGTCAGTTGCTTATGCAAACTGTATGCAAAGGAATTGGCGGCTAGCGTGAAAAGGAATAAGAAGATGCCCACAAAAAAGGATACTTTCTTTAACCAGCTGATCCGAGAGAATATAAAGAGAACGGTGAATACAATGAACAGGATAAATAGAATAATACCCATCACAGCCCATCCACGGACACTCATTTGAGACTGAAGGCTTTCCTTCCAGGAAACAAGGAAAAAATCGCCGACAGGTTCTATCTTATCAATTACCTTTGTACGCGCCAGTTCCAGGTTAAACCTGGCATCTCCGTTGCCCGGATTGATCAATAATGACTTTTCGTAATTTAATATAGCACGTGCGTTTTGGCCATCTTTGTAGTATGCATTACCGAGATTGTAATGTAAAGGTGCAGATTCTCCTTCTTTGAGTAAGGACTCATATACGGTAATTGCTTTCTTAAAATCTCCTTTTGAATATGCTTCAGCGGCATCATTTACGGCATCCTGCGCATGACAGATTGTTGAAGCAATCAGCAGCATGGCGAGTAAAATATTTTTGATTTTCATAGGTCTGTCTCCTTTATTTCTTTATAAAGCTTTCCATCTTGTTGATCACATTCACCGTACGTTCATACAGTTTATCCATTGCATGCTCTTCATTACCTGGAGCATATCGTGCAAATTCGCAGGTGTTGAGTATTTCCATAAACTCGTTCACAAAGACTTGATCTGCGCCATTCTTGGTAAGTTCGATGCCCACATTGTCTTTCGTCAGTACAGAAAGAGGCATGTTCATCTTGTCACTCACATAACCCCATAAAGCGCGCGTTGTCTCTTCGTAAAACGCTTCTTTCTGTTTTTCTTTCATGTATATACCTGCCTTCTTCAGACGTTTTGAGGCAACCTTATTTGCTTTCTTGTTACGCATCAGGGCAATGTTGGCATTCTCACTTGCTTGTTTGCGATAAATAAACAGGAAGAAAATAAATAGTGCCAAAGGTAT
>DATCIB010000089.1:0-4074 GCA_036508045.1 Bacteroidales bacterium | reverse complement strand
CGGTTATATGGCGCATAGGTATCAAGCAGATCTATTAAATTATTATTTTCCATCTGCTCCTGATCCAGAGTGATTATTTCAGCTTTCTTGCCATGGCGGAGAATCGCTTTTGTCTTGTCTCTTCCGTATGCTTTTTCTATTCTCTCATTCTCTTTTTCCTCTCTTTTGACGTTTTCCTCGTCTTTCTCTTTGGCAGCTTCCTGCTCTTTGATCTTGATGTCTGGAATCGCAGAGATGTCAAATCCGGTAGCTAATATAGTAACCTTAACCTCTTTCTGGAGTTTGTTGTCGAAAGCCGCGCCCCAGATTACTTCCACATCTTTTCCGAATTTATACATAAACTCATGTATCTCAGTCATTTCTTCCATTCTTACCATGTATTCTTCATTGTCGCTGCTGGAAAGATAGAGTAATACCTTTTTAGCATCAAATACATTGTTGTTATTGAGCAAAGGAGACTGCAATGCATCTTCCAGGGCTTTGGTGATACGGTGTTCTCCTTCTCCGAATCCTGCGCTCATGATAGCTACACCTCCGTCTTTCATAATTGTGCTGACGTCGGCAAAGTCGCAATTGACATATCCTTCCAGAGTAATTATTTCAGCAATACTTTTGGCAGCGATAGTTAATGTGTCATCCGCTTTCTTAAATGCATTCTTAAGTGTGAGATCAGGGTAAATGTCTTTCAGTCGTTCGTTGTTTACTACCAGCAAAGCATCTACATGTTTGCTTATCTCTTCAACACCATCCAGTGCTTGCAAGATTTTTCTCTTACCTTCAAAAGCGAAAGGAATTGTGACAATACCCACCGTGAGAATTCCCATCTCTTTGGCTATCTGTGCAACTACCGGTGCAGCACCAGTGCCGGTTCCTCCGCCCATTCCGGCGGTAACAAAAGCCATTTTTGTATTATCATTCAACAGATTTTCTATCTCTTGGTAACTCTCCTTTGCGGCCTCTTGGGCTTTCTCCGGGCGAGCACCTGCTCCAAGACCTTCAGTCGTTTTTCTGCCTAATTGCAACTTGACAGAAACGGGTGAGTTGGCGAGGGCCTGATTGTCTGTATTACATACAACAAACGTAACGTCATGTATACCTTCCTCATACATGTGGTTCACCGCATTGCTACCTCCTCCACCTACACCAATCACTTTGATTATTGACGATGCAGCCGGAGCTAGTCCGATAAAATTTAGAGGCTCTTCTATGAATTCCATATCCTGATTATTATTTATATCTTACTTAAAATCGTCTTCTTCCGGTTCGTTTGGGAATAATCCCTGTATACTTTTCTTTATAGAAGTTCCAAATCCAAAACCTCCTCTGCCACCTCTAGGTTTTTTCTCTTCTTTCTTATCTTTTTCTACTTCTTCCTCTTTCTCTTTTTCTTTCTCTTTCTCTTTCTCTTTTGCCGCTGGTTTCCATGTTTCATGGATAGGTATTGGTTCCGGAGTGTGATATTGTGTTTCTTTCTCCTGTTTGTGATCTTCTTTCACAAAAGAAAAATCCCCTCCGGTAAGTAATCCGATAACCTCTGAATAAGAAGGAGGAAGGTTTTCTTCTTTCAGCGTTTTGTGGTTGTAGCAAACAGGTAACGCCTGACGTACATTGATCGATGTCTTTTTGATGATTAACTCACTCAACCCTTTCATGGAAGAAGCACCTCCGGTAATAACGATACCAGCGGCCAATTCTTTCTCCATTGCCAGGTCTTGTATTTGTTTCCATACATTTGCCCAAATCTCTGTTTGTCGAGCTTCAATGATCAAACTGATTTCAGCTTCGGGAATCTCGGATCCATTATAGGATTTAATCGTATGATTATTCTGTTCGCTCGTAACAGCAATACATCCTAGCCTTTTCTTCAGGCTTTCTGCGTCTTCGTCCCTGATGTTGAGAGCACAGAGGTCATTTGTGATATTATTTCCTCCAAAAGGGATGACAGCCAAATGAACTAATTCTCCGTTCTTATAAATACACAAAGAGGTGCTTCCGGCACCAAAGTCAACTACTGCCACGCCAATTTTCTTCTCATTTTCACTAATCAATGTTTCTGCGGAGACCATCGGCCCTATCAGATAAGAGACTTCAATTTCTTCTTCAGGAAAACACTTAACAATATTCTTCTTCAACGATGGACGGGCAATAATCTGTTGATATTCTGCTTGCAGAAGAAGACCTACTACACCAACCGGGTTCGCCACAGGATTACCATCTACAAAAAAGGTGGGCTTCGTGTTAAAGATAACCTCATAATCAGCAACTACCTGCTCTTTAATCTCTTCTTCAATCGATTTAATATCTTCGTCTGAAACGGATTCATTATTTTCAAGGTGAATTTCTATTTCATCATTGAACCTTGAACGCAGCGATTGTCCGCTGATGTTTACATTGATCTTTTTCAGATTCTCACCTGATTTAAGTTCCAATGAAGCAATCACCTGTTTTATTAAAGCTGTTGCTTCAGAGAAGTTGTAAATAGCTCCTCGCTTGATACAATTCCCTGAATTTACCATGTGCTCAGCCACTATCTCAATACCTTTTCCAGAGGTCCGTTTAGCAAGTAATCCGACTATTCTTGAGCTTCCTAGATCAATAGCGGTTACATATTCTTCTGCAATGTTCTTGACTGTCATATATTTATTCTTTCTTGGTACATATTATCTGATGTTCATATTTAAGATTTATCTTTTTGTATCTGTTCCATCCCAACTCACTAAATCCGTTGTTGTATAAACTCATTAGTGAAGATAGTTTCCCTTCAAGGTTGTCCAGGCTTCCTATAAGTATCTCCTGATCTCCAACCCTTGGAATGAAACTGATATCATTGTTCGGGTGAACATATATTTGAGATATTTGGGCATTCCAAAATTCATTCTCCTGAAGAAACAGCGCGAGTTTGAACAGTTCGTTCTTCGCAAAGTCTTCTGATATAAAACCGCTGGCTAGAGGTACAAACACGCTGTAATTGGTTGAAACAGGCATGGTCTCAGCTTCACTGTCTATATAATAATTTCCGTTCATGGACATTACACGCATGACAGGTACTCTTTGATAAATCTCAACTTTGATGTCTCCATCCGTAGTCTTAAAGCATTCCGCACGTTTTATTCTCGGGTTCTTCTTGAGAGCTTTTTCAAGGGCTTCTGTATTAATCGTGGAGACTTCTTTTCCGATAGGATTGAAGCCGCTTTCTCTGACTAGTGCAAGAACTTCTTTTCGGTTGATAAAAGTTACTTCTAAACTGTCATGCACATAAACATCCACCTTCTGACATTTGCCCATTTCTGCATTGCCTCTCGTGTAAAACGTGGCGAATGAGAAAAAAAACAATATCAGTGCAATTAATAAGACTTTTAAGAATGAAAATAGACGACGTTTTATCATTTTTATTGTTCAGTTCTTTGAAATGCAAAGTTAATCAAATTTCTAAATATCACTTTCTGATGAGATATTATTCTGATTTATACGGGCTTTTTTTTTGCGTCGCAATCAGATTACATCAAAAGCATCTTCCCTCAAGTCTTAACCAATATTAAATAGTCACACTTCAGACATGAAAACGATCCAATTATTGCTCTTTTTTAGGGAAATATAGTAGGGAATTGATGGAATATCAGTAAGTTTGCAGCCAATACTGGGAATTGTAGTAATTATTAGGAACTGAATAAGATCAAGAATTATATGAAAAGACAAATTACTCAAAATGCATTTAGAAACCTTTGGCAGAAAGCAAAAGGCGGGGCTTTCTGCTTGATTTTGCTATCCTTTATAGCAGGATCAACGGGAGCATATGGGAAAACGATTGTTATTAACGAAATAGCACCTTCCAATTCAACGATTCCTAACCCGGACAACAATGGCAAATCAGACGACTGGATTGAACTTTATAATACGACCTCGGCTGCAATTAACCTCTCCGGCTACTTTCTGAGTGATAATGCTACTGATCTTAAAAAGTTTAAGTTTCCTAATGTCTCCATACCTGCAAATGGTTATCTGATTGTTTGGGCAGTTGGAGATACCCTTCAAACTGGGATTCAGGCTCCCTTTAAGCTTTCCTCTTCCGGAGAG
>DATCIB010000088.1:0-2581 GCA_036508045.1 Bacteroidales bacterium | reverse complement strand
ATAATTATAACCCACCACATCCAAAGCTCCCGGGTATTCCGTCTCATTAGACATGATAACACCTGCCAGAGCAGCGGTGACCGGTCGCGTTGTATCATACTTCTTCACGACAGGTACCAGCTGTTTGGCAATCACGCCCAGCCGCTCCGCATTCGGACGTTCCTCCACATAAGCGCCCTGTACCGGCTGATTGATTTTTCCTGTTTCCATCACAGGATGCGAATATGGATCATTCGGATAATCGATCTCATTACCTATGCTCCACATCACAATCGAAGCATGATTACGGTCACGCAGCACTAAGTCCCTCAGATCTGCTTCATACCATTCCTTGAAGTAAGACGAAGTACCATTGAGTCCCGGAGTACCCTGATTCCATCCTTCTATCCACTTCTTTTTAGGAAGTTCCCATTCATCATACCCTTCATCAATCACCAGAAAACCCATCTCATCGCACAAGTCATACAAGGCGGGCACATGTGGATTATGGCTCATACGTATCGCGTTGCAACCTATTTCTTTCAATGTAATCAGTTTGCGCTTCCATACTTCACGGGGCACCGCATTGCCCAGTACTCCGGCATCTTCATGCAAGCAAACGCCCTTCATCTTCATTGGTACACCATTGAGAGCAAAACCTTTGTTGGCATCATACGTCATCGTGCGAATACCTAAGGCCTGCGAACTGCTATCAATCAGTTTCTTACCCTGATACAACTCAGTGGTCAGACGATATAAATTGGGTGTGGAAGGAGACCACAATTCCGGATTCAATACTTTCATTTTAGCCGATGAAGGAGTCACACCTGATGCCATACTCTTTACAGAATAGGAAGATGAAGCCACGCTCTTACCATTCTTATCTTTCAGCGTGAGTTTTACGTTGACAGCTGCCGATTCTTTAGTAACATTCGCTACAGCCACCTGAACATTGACAGTAGCCCCTTTGCTGTTCACCTCCGGAGTCTGATAAAACACGCCCCACTGATCAATATGAATACCACCTGCTTCTATCAGCCATACATTGCGGTCAATTCCTGAGCCGGTGTACCATCTGCTATCATCATCAATGCTATGATCGACACGTACAGCAATCACATTCTCCTCGCCAAACTTCAGCCAGGGAGTCGCATCATACATAAATGAAATATATCCGTTTGGACGCATACCCAGAGAATGTCCATTGACAAACACTTCGCTATAATTATATACACCTTCAAAATAGAGATAGAACTTCCGCTCTTTTTTCTCAACAGGTAGAGTAAGATGTTTGCGATACCAACCAATTCCTCCCGGCAAGAAACCGGTGCTACTGGCAAGTGCCGGACTCATTTGTCGGGTCACACTCCAATCGTGAGGCAGATCGATAGCACGCCATCTCTCATCGTTAAAGGTAGATTCCTCTCCCCCTTTTACATCCTCAAGAATAAATTTCCAATCATTATTTATCAGTTCGGGGTGACCGAAAGAGACCTGTGACTTCACTGTCATGGAGACAGTAAGCATTGCAATTAAAGCGACAACGAAAGACGTGTTCTTCATTTCTTTAAGTATTAGATTTTCAATTAATTAATTCCATTGATTTAAATGAAAGATAGAGTAATCATCTGAATGATTTCCGGAGATATCAAGCTTCTCTCTCGGAATACATTGATCCATACATCTTGCTTTCATACCATTCAGATTTAATATCCGCAAAGATAAAATTAAATCCGTATATCCCGTCGTTACAACATGCAAATAATTTGTCACCTATGCTCTATATCCCTGTGACTTATAACCGGCTAATTAATAACAAAAAAGTGGTTGCATACGTCCATTCATTTAAATTATTTTCTAACTTTGTCATTGGATGGTAACAAGTATGCATTCACCCGTAAAGGGAGTTTCACACTCTTAAAATTGATGCCCAATGAAAACAATGCATGTTGAAAAGATGGGATTTCAGCTCATCGTCAAGAGTCCTTTTATTGCTTGTATGCACCATAAGGATCTGTTTCCCGCCGGTAATGCCAAAATGGAACCTGTACATTACCTTCCGGGACGAAGTATCGGCAATGATTTTAATCACAGCGCACCGTGGCGAATGTATTACGGAGATAAGATCCCCGGCTTCCCCGTTCACCCCCACCGTGGTTTTGAAACAATCACAGTCGTGACCAAAGGCTTTGCTGATCATCATGATTCTAAAGGATCACAAGGACGCTATGGCAAAGGAGATGTGCAATGGATGACTGCCGGAGCCGGTATTCAACATTCGGAAATGTTTCCTTTATTGAATGAAGATGGTAATAATACGATGGAACTCTTCCAGATTTGGCTCAACCTACCCCAGAAAAATAAGTTTGCGACACCTGCTTACAGAATGATGTGGAATGAGAAAATCCCTCTTCTGGTGCAAACAAACGAAGCCGGAAAAACCGCCCGCATCAAACTCATTGCAGGAAACTGCAAAGGAGAAAAGAGTCTTGAACCGCCTCCTGCCTCTTGGGCTTCAGAACGTAAACATCATGTCGGTATATGGCTTATTGAGATGGAACCGGAAGCAACGATTATCCTCCCTCCTATTTCCGCATCTCTC
>DATCIB010000087.1:0-8237 GCA_036508045.1 Bacteroidales bacterium | reverse complement strand
CACCGGGGCCCCACCTCTTCCCATTCCGAACAGAGAAGTTAAGCCCGGTCACGCCGATGGTAGTGCATTTATTGTGTGAGAGTAGGTAGCCGCCCATTTTGTAAGAGTCCCTTATGTAGAAATACGTAAGGGACTCTTTTTATTATTGTGATGCTTGAAGGTTACTTTTTTGTTGGATTAAAATATTAATGCTATCTTGCCGTTTCTTTTAAAAACGTAGTTGCATGCATAACATTTATGATTCCAGAGGGCGTTGGAAGATTAGCTTTCTTATAATAGCTTTGATCATTGCTCTCTCTTCAATTGTTGTTTCCAATCGCTTTGTTTCCGTCTTGGCAGATGAGGAACGAAATAAGATGGAAATTTGGGCGGAAGCAACCCGTGAATTATCAGTAGGTCTGGCCGGTGATGATCAAACTTTAATATTGTCTGTCATTCAGGGAAATAAGACCATTCCTGTTATTGTACTTGATGACTCGTCTAACGTGCTATGGAATGTAAATGTAAATCTTCCAAAAGAGAATCAAGAACAATTTCTCAAGATGAGAGCTGCAAAGTTGAAGCTTGCAGAGAAGGTTATAGATATTGATCTTGGTGATGGCTCACATCAATATCTTTATTATGATGATTCTGTTATCCTCAAACAGTTGGCTTATTATCCTTATATCCTGTTGTTCATTATTTCCCTTTTCATTATTCTTGCTTACTGGGTGCTTAATTCAACAAAACGCGCGGAACAAAATCAAGTCTGGGTTGGCCTTTCAAAAGAAACGGCTCATCAGCTTGGCACTCCAATATCGTCGTTAATGGCGTGGATTGAATTGCTTCGCACGTCGGATGGAGTAGATCCTTCTCTGTTATATGATATGGAAAAAGATGTTCAAAGGCTTTTGACGATTACAGATCGTTTTTCTAAGATTGGCTCACATCCCAAACCACTTCCTTCTGATCTGAATATGGAGATCGATCAGTCAGTTTCTTATATGCGGAAACGTATATCCAACAAGGTGCTTCTTACCTGTAATTATGGAGAGATTGATCAGCCGGTTCTGCTCAGTTCTTCCTTGTTTGCATGGGTCATAGAGAATTTGATAAAGAATGCAATCGACGCGATGGGTGGACAAGGATGTATAAGTATTTCAACGCATTCAATTCATTCGGGTGTTGCGATCGAAATTAAGGATACGGGAAGAGGAATTCCACGCTATAAGTATAAGACTATTTTTAATCCTGGATATACCACCAAGAAAAGGGGTTGGGGATTAGGGTTGACTCTGGTCAAAAGAATTGTAGAAGAGTATCATGGTGGCAAAATATACGTCAAAGAATCAGGTCTTAACACAGGTACGACTTTCCGGATAGAATTAAGGAATGCAGAAGGGGCATAAAAAGATTGATTTTTCTTCTGTCTAACGAATATTTTTAATACCTTTGCCGGACTAAATGTAAAGCATTGGGAAAGTTTGATTTATATAAGATCTCTCTAAAAGGGATACAGCCTGATATACAGGAACTTGATTTCGATTTGGATCAAGCATTCTTTAAAGCGATTGATTCTCCTGAAGTTTCAAAGGGAGTTGTTCATGTGCACCTTTTAATCAATAATAAGCCGGATCGCTTCGAGTTTAAATTTGATATAGATGGCTATGGCTTGGTGCCTTGTGACAGGTGTCTTGATGATGTTAAAGTGCCGGTGTCTACCAAAGAAACTTTATACGTCAAATTTGGAGATGAATATGCGGATGACGGAGATAATGTGGTTGTTATCCCGGAAAAAGAAGGTGAAATCAATATTGCCTGGTTTCTGTTTGAGTTTATTGCTTTACAGATTCCAATTAAACATGTTCATCCGACAGGTGAGTGTAACAAACCAATGCTCAGTAAACTGCGTAAGTTCAGAGTAGTAGATGAGAATGATTCTGAAGAAAATGAAGGAGAGTCTTTCGACGATGAAGAACCGACTGAGTCAGATGACGTAGACCCGAGATGGGATAAACTAAAGAATATAATAGATAATAATTAAAGATTAAGTAAAATGGCACATCCTAAGCGAAAACAGTCAAAGACTAGAACAGCGAAAAGAAGAACTCATTATAAAGCTGTAGCACCTACTCTTGCTATATGCCCAAATTGTGGTGCATGGCATATTTTCCACATGGTTTGTGGAGAATGTGGCTATTACAGAGGCAAACTTGCAATCGAGAAAGCAGCTGCGTTATAATTGTAGTTAACAAAATTCCTTTTAAGGATAGAGATGAACAAATGGGATCTCTATCCTTATTAGATTAAATCAGGTTACAGTATGAAAAAAATCAATGCGGTAATTACAGGGATAGGGGGATACCTTCCTGATTATATCCTTACCAATGAAGAGTTGTCAAGAATGATTGATACAACCGATGAATGGATCACTACAAGGGTTGGAATCAAAGAGAGAAGAATACTTCATGAAAAAGGCTTAGGCTCTTCGTATATGGGACGTAAAGCTGCAAAACAGCTTTTGTCTAAGACTGGAGTAAGTCCGGACGAGATTGACTTGATTATCTGTGCAACAAGTACCGGTGATCATATCTTCCCTTCTACATCATCAATAATCGCAGGAAAGCTTGGTTGTAAGAATGCTTTTACATTTGATTTAGCTGCCGCTTGTTCCGGATTTCTTTACGCTTTGCAAACCGCACGTGCATATATTTGCAGTGGACTTTATAAAAAAGTGATGGTTGTTGCAGCTGAAAAGATGTCTTCAATTACCAATTATGAAGATCGTTCAACCTGCCCATTGTTCGGTGATGGAGCTTCTGCTGTATTAATGGAAGCAACAACGGAAGACCTTGGGATTATTGATGCAATCCTGCATACGGATGGCATTGGTTTACCTTTCCTTCATACAAAATCAGGTGGTTCTGTTAGTCCGGCGAGCAGGCAGACAGTCCGCAATAAAGAACACTTTGTGTATCAGGAAGGGAAAACGGTTTATAAGTATGCGGTATCCAGTATGTCTCAGGTGTCTGTGGAGATTATGGAACGTAATTCATTGACGAATAATGATATTAAATGGTTTGTACCTCATCAGGCAAATAATCGCATTATTGAAGCTGTTGCCTCTCGCATGAATCTGACTTCTGATAAGACATTGGTGAATATAGATCATATCGGTAATACTAGTGCCGCAAGTATTCCTATTTGCCTCTGGGAAAATGAGGAGCTTCTAAAGAAAGGTGATAATATTATTCTTTCTGCTTTTGGAGCCGGATTTACATGGGGAGCGATTTATATGAAATGGGGATATGATGGCATTTGATACTGTCTCTCCTCTCTAATAACACATTATGCATAAAGCTGGGTTTGTAAATATTATCGGTAATCCCAATGTCGGCAAGTCGACCTTGATGAACAAACTGGTAGGTGAACGTGTCTCGATTATTACACCGAAGGCGCAGACCACCCGGCATCGCATTATGGGTATTGTCAATACGGAAGATATGCAGATTGTCTTCTCAGATACTCCCGGTGTGTTAAAACCTCACTATAAGCTTCAGGAGTCTATGCTCCATTTCTCTCAGTCGGCATTGTCTGACGCTGATGTGTTGATTTATGTCACAGATGTTATTGAGACATTGGACAAAAATGAGGATTTTCTAGATCTTGTGAAGGCCCAGACTATACCACTCCTATTGTTGATTAACAAGATCGATCTCTCCAACCAGGAAGAGTTGGATACTCTGGTGTCAAAATGGAAAGAGGAGTTGCCTCATGCCGAGATCATCCCGGTATCTGCCAAAAGTGGCTTCAATCTTGATTATGTATTAAGAAGGATTCAGGAACAGATTCCTGAATCGGAGCCTTACTTTGATAAAGATGCCCTGACAGATAAACCGACGCGTTTCTTTGTGAATGAGATTATTCGTGAAAAGATATTTTTATTCTATCAGAAAGAAATCCCCTATTCAACGGAAGTTGTGGTAGAGGAATATAAAGACACAGTGAAATTAGTGAGTATCAGGGCGGTCATTTATGTAGAGCGTGAATCACAAAAAGGAATTGTTATAGGTCATGGTGGTAAGGCCTTGAAAAAGATTGGCACCGAATCCCGAAGAGATATAGAAGCTTTTCTGGGTAAGAAAGTATTTCTTGAGCTGTACGTTAAAGTCGAAACCGACTGGCGAAGCAAAGAAAATGTGTTGAAGAACTTCGGTTATCGTTTAGATTGAACCGCTGTTTCTATTGGACTGAAAATTAGTAGAGTCATAACTCGGATGCAGTGATTGCAATCCAATTTTAAAAATTTATGGGAAATATTGTAGCTATTGTAGGACGACCTAATGTAGGTAAGTCCACACTTTTTAATCGACTGACTCAGTCGCGTCGTGCCATTGTGAATGAAATGGCTGGAACAACCAGAGATCGCCAGTATGGCAAAGTAGAATGGGGGGGACAACAATTCTCCGTCATTGACACCGGAGGTTGGGTCATTAACTCTGATGATATCTTCGAAGAACAAATCCGCAATCAAGTATCTGTAGCTATTGAAGAGTGTGATCTCATACTTTTCGTTGTTGATGTGCAAACAGGAGTCAATGATCTTGATGAGCAAGTAGCCAGAATCCTTCGCAGATGTAAAAAACCGGTAGTCTTAGTAGCAAATAAATCAGATTCTTACGAGATTGGATATGGCTCTGCCGACTTCTATTCATTGGGATTAGGAGAACCTTTTTGTGTCTCTTCTGTCAATGGTTCAGGTACAGGTGATCTTCTCGATAAGATATTGTCTGGGTTTACAAAGAATGAACTGGATGAAGAAATACTGGATGAAGTGCCCCGTCTTACAATTGTTGGACGCCCAAATTCAGGTAAATCCTCGCTTATTAATTCTTTTATCGGAGAGGAACGCCACATTGTAACTGATATCGCAGGTACCACTCGCGATTCTATTTATACAAGATATACAAAGTTTGGACTTGATTTCTACCTCGTAGACACCGCCGGTATTCGTAAGAAAGGAAAAGTCAATGAGGATCTGGAATATTATTCCGTAATCCGTTCGATACGTGCGATTGAATCCGCAGATGTCTGTATCTTGCTTGTTGATGCAACAAGAGGTATTGAAAGCCAGGATTTGAATATCTTTTCCCTGGTTCAAAAGAATAAGAAAGGATTGGTCGTATGTATCAATAAATGGGATCTTGTTCAAGACAAAAGTCCGATAGCAATCAAAACATTCGAGAATGCAATTCGTCAGAGATTTGCTCCTTTTGTGGATTTCCCAATCATATTTATATCTGCAATCGAGAAACAACGTATCTTTAAAGTCCTGGAGTCAGCAAAGGAAGTATATGAAAACCGCAAGAAGAGAGTTGCAACCAGCAAACTCAATGAAGAGATGCTGCCGTTGATTGAGAATTATCCTCCTCCAACATTGAAAGGAAAATATATCAAGATTAAATATGTGACTCAGTTGCCCAATACGCATATTCCATCTTTTGTATTCTTCTGCAACTTACCACAGTATGTAAAGGAACCGTACAAACGTTTTCTTGAAAACAAGATTCGTAGTAAGTGGGATTTCACTGGTACTCCAATAAATATCTTCTTCCGTCCGAAATAATCAGGTGGATTAAACTAGAAATAAAAAACCCGGAAGCAGGATATCTCATCCACTTCCGGGTTTTTACGTTTACCTTAAAACAATCTTAAATAAAACTACACCTTAATTACTTCTTAAAATAACGATTGAACAATCCTTCAAATCCTTTTCCATGACGAGCTTCGTCTTTGCACATTTCATGCACTGTGTCGTGAATAGCGTCAAGATTCAAACTCTTAGCACGTGTTGCAATTCGCTTTTTGTCAGCGCAAGCACCTTGCTCTGCCATCATACGTTTCTCGAGATTTGTTTTAGTATCCCAAACGACATCACCTAACAGTTCCGCAAATCTTGAGGCATGTTCCGCTTCTTCCCAAGCAAATCTCTTGAAAGCTTCAGCAACTTCAGGATAGCCTTCGCGGTCAGCCTGACGACTCATTGCCAGATACATCCCAACTTCGGTACATTCGCCCATGAAGTGGTTATTCAAGTCGGCAATCATTTCATCGTCACATCCCTTTGCTATACCGATAACGTGTGCATCTGCGAATGTCAAAGATTCAGCAGACTCTACCATCTCAATAAATTTGCTGGCAGGAGCTTTACAAGTAGGACATGTTTCAGGAGCAGAATCTCCTTCGTGGATATAACCACATACTGTACAAATAAACTTCTTCATAATCTGTTTTTTAATAGTGTATATTATTGTTCTCTAATCTTCTTTTTCTGGCACTTACTGCAATAACCGTAATACGACACTTCTATCGAATCAACTACAAAATCTGAGGACTCGCTTACACTCAGACTTACTTCGTTTAACGGAATATCTATGATTTTCATACAACCTTTACAAAGCAAATGAGCATGTAAGCTTGTATCTCCGTCGTAGTGTACATTCTTTTCGTCCAAAGTCAATGTCAGGCAAGCTCTATTCTCAGACAGTATCTTTAAAGTATTGTATACTGTTGTTCTGGATAAGGTAGGCATGGCTTTAGACAATTCATTGTACATATCATCAGCTGTAGGATGATTTTTATGAGTCAATAAGTACTTCATAATAGCCATTCGCTGTAACGATGGTTTTACATTGTGCTCCAGTAAATAACTATATGAATTAGTCATGATAACAAATCAACTATGTAATGATTACAATTATATTATGAGTGCAAAGTTATACAAGATATATTTCCCTGCAAGTAAAAAGGAGAATATTTTCCAGTGCAACAGTAAATTTGCTTTCTACTTGCACTATGACTATCTATTTTCCCCTTTCAATGCAATATATTTGGAAATATCTTACTCAAGGTCTATATTTGTACCACATAATAGAACTCAACTCGTATGATTCAATATAAAGAACTCTCTTTAGCAGATAAAGATATCATCTCTTCCTATACATTAAACAATATAGAGATGAATTGTGATTTCTCCTTTTCTAATCTTTTTACATGGCGCTTTATCTATAATACATGTTATGCAATTGTAGATGAGTTTCTCATTTTGAAGTTCTGGGATGGGGATCGTGTTATTTACATCTTTCCCATCGGAAATGGAGAGTTAAGACCTGTATTGGATAAGATGTTTGCTGATGCAGCTGAAGAAAAGCAACCTCTCCGGTTTTACGGTCTAAGCGAAACGAAGAAAGAAGAACTTGAACGACTGTGTCCTGACATGTTTACCTTTAAACCTAGTCGGGATCGGGCTGACTATATTTATTTGCGGACGGACCTGGTCGAACTGACCGGAAAGAAATATCAGCCGAAACGTAATCATATCAATAAGTTTAAGATCGAACACCCGGACTGGGTGTACACACCAATCACGCCGGGGGAGATTCAAGAATGCCTTGAGATGGAGCGCAGATGGTGCATCACAAATAGATGCAACGAACAAGAGGGACTTGGAAATGAACGCCGTTCTTTAATAGCAGGGCTGCATCACTTTGAGGAGCTTGGACTTATCGGGGGAATGCTTCATGCAAATGGTGAGATTGTTGCTTTTACATTCGGCATGCCAATTAATGCAACTACATTTGGTGTTCATGTCGAAAAGGCAGATTCAGAAGTACAAGGAGCTTATGCGGTCATCAATCAGGAGTTTGCCAAACAGATCCCTTCACAGTACATGTATGTGAACCGGGAAGAAGATCTGGGCATTGAAGGATTGCGGAAAGCGAAGCTATCCTATAAGCCGGTCATTATTCTTGAGAAATATCAAGCCTGCATGAAATAATGAACATGAGAGAAGAGACCCGGTTGCTGTACGATCTTTGTTTCAAGGATTCACCGGCATTTACAGAACTTTATTTTCGCGAAAGATACAGTGATGAACGAAATGTAGCGAAGTATGAGGGTGAGCAACTGGTTTCTTGTTTGCAGTTGATTCCATATTCCATGACTTTCTGTGGTGCGGAGCATATAGCAATGAACTATATTTCTGCCGCTTGTACACATCCTGATTATAGAAGTCGCGGGTGGATGAATCAGGTTCTTTTAAAAGCTCTTCGCATTTCATATCAGAATAACATTCCTCTCGTTACTCTTATTCCAGCCGGGGAGAGTCTTTTTACCTACTATGAGAAATATGGTTTTGCAAAAGCTTTTGATTATTCTGAAGTTTGTTATCCATTGGAATCTTTGCTCCCTGATCACTC
>DATCIB010000086.1:0-12782 GCA_036508045.1 Bacteroidales bacterium | reverse complement strand
CTGGTTTAGCGGCTCTTCCTGTATTTTCTGGCTTGAACATGATATGGAGTATTACTTATAATAAAACTGAAGGATTGAATGATATAAAAGATGGAGCAAAGGTACTATAAAAAAAGAAGGTTGTCTCGCGACAACCAATCTTCCTTAACCTTAAATCTAATACCATGAAAAACATGATACAAAGGTAATTGTTTTTATGTTACGCAACATACTTTCTTCCAATTATTTTCTTGGTATTAGCTATGTTTAACTATCAAAAGGCTAAGTATTAAATATTCTCTAGGAAATTAGTTCTAATGTTATTTATCATGTACAGGCTTCTCCAGATTATGGGTAAGAAGTCCATAGAGTGCTACTACGGCAAAGCCGATCAGTGGCACCCAGTAGGATGCTCTGATATCACCTCCAGTAGTGGAGACATATCCTTGCATAGTGGTCATCAATGCCCCACCCAGAATAGCCATGACAAGGAAGGAACCTCCGACTTTAGCCTCACCACCATGAAGCCCGTTTAATGCCAGTCCGTAAATAGTAGGAAACATCAGTGACATAAAGAAAGAGATGATAACTAATCCGATGACACCGGTCATTCCGTAGCCAAATATTGAAACCAATGTGGCTCCAACTGCACAGAATGCTGCAAAAGCCAACAGCAATCCCGGTTGAAGGTATTTCATCAATGCGGTAAAGATAAAACGTGAGCACATAAAGAGGACTACAGAGGCCAAAAAGAATGAGTTGCCAATATTCTCAGCAGTGGTCTGTGGACCGAAATTCCATAAATCACTCCATAAAGGGTAGTTTTGTATGAACCCGGTTACTTTTGCAGGAATAATAGCATCTGTAATAGGGTCTACCATTCCGAGGGTTTTCATCACATAACGAATTGTGTAAGACCAAACTCCAATCTGAGCACCCACGTAAAAGAATTGTGCGATTACTCCGGCAGTATAATTCTTCCGTTTTGCAAGGCCCTTCATCGTTTGAATGAAAGAAGTCTTGTCAGTGTCAGATCCTTTGGGCATATTCTTATAGGAAAGAATGATAATCAGAAGAACCAGTAAGGTTATCCCCACACACATATAGGTAGTTGTAACAGCAAATAATTCATGGGTTTGAGCTGCTTGCAGTTGCTGCGCATCCATTTGATTCTTATTGGCACTCAATTGGGAAAGAATAAAGTACTGACTGAGCGCGATACCTGTGATAGAACCGATAGGGTTGAAGGATTGGGCAAAATTCAGACGACGTGTAGCAGTCTCCGGACTTCCCATGGAGAGGATATACGGAT
Source organism: Bacteroidales bacterium (assembly GCA_036508045.1). GTDB lineage: Bacteria > Bacteroidota > Bacteroidia > Bacteroidales > JAQUTK01 > JAQUTK01. The sequence continues at coordinate 11,491 of DATCIB010000086.1, read as the reverse complement.
TGGCAGTAGTTTCCAGTATGGAACATCCACCCGCCATAATATAGATGGCAAAGAGATAGAAAGCATACGATCCGAACTGGCTGGCAGGATAAAAGAGAAAGGTACCTGCCGCATAGAGAATCAGTCCGAAGATGATTCCGGTTTTAAAATTATACTTGCGAATTAGAAGAGCGGCTGGAATTGCAAAGCACGCGTACGAACCGTAAAAGGCCATTTGTATGAATGATGTTTGAAAATCATTCATCTTCATAATGTTCTTGAAAGCTGCGAGTAGGGTATCGGTCATATTATTTGCCACTCCCCAGAAGAAGAACAGACAAGTAACCAATATGAAAGGAACAAGGTAATTCATGCCGTCTTTTCCTTTGAAAAGAGACGTTTTAGATGTTTGGTTCATAAGATATTAGTATTTAGAATTTGTTTTATTAGTACAAGAAGAACATGCGTTCCATGAGTTTCCATTTCTCAGCTGATGTGGCACCGGGGCAAGCTTTCTGGAAATCTGACATATAATCCTCCCATTCAGCTTGACGGGGAAGTTTGCTTAATTTATCCATCGCTATCTCCCATTCAAAATCCAGTGGTGTCTCAACAATCATAAACAATCGGGAACCAAGAATATAGATCTCCATCTCAAGGATTCCTACCTCCTTTATGCCTTCCCGAATCTCTTTCCATGCATATTCTTTGCTGTGACGTTTACGGTATTCGGCAATCAGTTCGGGATTCTCTTTCAGATCAAGTGTCTGACAGTAGCGTTTTACAGGTTGATCATATTGTTTAACAGTATATCCTTGTTTGTTATTCATGGTGAGGAATATTTTTAATAGGTAATCAGATTTAAATAAATAATGGAAGCGGGGATAGCGAGTAATGCACTGTCAAATCGGTCAAGGATGCCTCCATGTCCGGGTAAAAGGTTCCCGGAATCCTTGACACCGACAGTACGTTTGAGTAATGACTCAAATAAGTCTCCGTAAGTTCCGGCAATCACTACAGTGAGAGAAAATCCAATCCACTGAATAATAGCAAGTTGCGGTAAATAGAAAGAACTGATACATGCAACTACAATTGCCATGGTTGCACCTCCAAAGAAGCCTTCCCATGATTTCTTAGGAGAAATACGTTCAAATAAACGATGCTTTCCAAAACTAACGCCGAAAAGATAGGCGAAAGTATCATTTATCCATATAAATACGAAGATACTAAGTGGGAGAATAGCTCTTTGCACATACTCATAAGAGAGAAAAGCAGCGGAGAGGTTCCCGTTATTTCCAGTAAAGCCCATTCCTTCACTTTCTGCCGGAGCATAAAATAAGTTGAACAGAGAAAAAGGAAGCACAATATAGATTTGCCCCATTAATGTATATGCAATGTTTGCGATCGGGTTCTTCGCATTCTTATATATTTCGCTGATGACAATAAAAATCAGATAAAAAATATAGGGGAGAAAGATACGAACAGAAGAAATACCATTGACGAAGAAATAGGAAGCAACGAAGAAATAGGTTCCACAGAGTATTCCGGCCCATTTTTCAACGTGTGACTTCTCTTTCAGCGAAACGACAAGATGGTAAAACTCCCAGAGGCTTAAGGCAACTATAAGAGCAAATACTGAACAAAAGATATATGATTGCAAGACGATACTTCCAACAAGAAGCACGACAAATATGAGTCCTGTAAGAGTACGTGTCAGAAAATTTTTCATTCGATTGGTATTAAACCGGATCACTAACCCGGTTTCAGGTTAGTTCTCCGTTTGATTGCTCTCTTTTGCTTGTGTTTTCGGTTCCTCAGGATTACCTTTTGGATCTTCTTCTGATGGACTTTCTTCAGCATTCTTATGCTCATTATTTATTTCACGCAAATTTTCCTCGTTCAGAGAGAGAATTTCCTCTGTTCGTGAAGCCCATTGACGTTTACCGAATAGACGCTCCAGATCTTCCGCATAGATTACCTCGCGTTCTACCAGTAAGTCTGCCAGTTGTTTGTGACATTCTTTATGTTCAATAAGCATTTCCTTTGCTCGTATGTATTGTTCACTGATCAGCGTCTTAACTTCCTCGTCAATCAATTCTGCGGTTTTCTCGCTATACGGCTTGTTGAAAGCAAACTCATCTTGTGTATTGTAATAGCAAAGATTCGGCAATTTTTCACTTAGCCCGAGGTAAGCTACCATTCCATAGGCTTGTTTGGTTGTTCTCTCAAGATCATTCATTGCTCCGCTGGATATTCTTCCGATGTAAACATCTTCTGCGGCACGACCTCCGAGTATTGCACACATCTGATCGAGCATTTGTTCGCGGGTGGTGATTTGTCTCTCCTCAGGCAAGTACCATGCAGCTCCAAGAGCTTTACCGCGGGGCACAATAGTGACTTTAACCAATGGATTAGCAAATTCCAGAAACCAGCTGAGGGTGGCGTGCCCTGCTTCATGGATAGCAATGGTTCTCTTTTCTTCAACGGTCGTAATCTTATTCTTCTTTTCCAAGCCACCGATAATACGGTCAACAGCATCCATGAAATCCTGTTTCTCAACAAATTTCTTACTGCGACGCGCTGCAATCAGTGCGGCTTCATTACAAACATTTGCAATATCTGCTCCTGCAAAGCCCGGAGTTTGTCGAGCGAGTAATTCGACATCTACATCCGGTGCTATCTTAATCGGACGAAGGTGCACCTGGAAGATTTCTTTTCGTTCGGTCAAATCGGGCAGTTCAACAGTAATCTGACGGTCAAATCTTCCGGCACGCAGCAAAGCTTTATCCAGAATATCGGCACGATTGGTAGCGGCAAGAATAATAACACCACTGTTTGAACCAAAACCGTCCATCTCTGTGAGCAGCTGGTTCAGCGTGTTTTCACGTTCGTCGTTGGAACCCATATTTGGGTTCTTTCCACGAGCACGTCCTACAGCATCAATCTCATCAATGAATACGATACAAGGAGCTTTTTCTTTCGCTTGTTTGAAGAGGTCACGTACACGAGAGGCACCCACACCTACAAACATCTCCACAAAGTCTGAACCGGAAAGAGAGAAGAAAGGCACATTGGCTTCTCCGGCCACCGCTTTTGCAAGTAACGTCTTACCGGTTCCCGGGGGGCCAACGAGTAAAGCACCCTTCGGAATTTTTCCTCCGAGGTCCGTATATTTTGTTGGATTTTTAAGGAACTCGACTATTTCCTGAATTTCTTCTTTTGCTTCAGCCAGACCAGCAACGTCCTTAAACGTTTTCTTGTCCTCGTTATCTTTGTCAAAAAGTTGAGCTTTTGATTTGCCTACATTGAATACACCACCACCTGATCCGCCCACGCCGCCCGACATTTTGCGCATCATGAAAATCCAGAGTCCGACAAAAAGCAGTATTGGTCCAAAGGTGTACAATATATTCATGAACCCATCATTACCCGGTTCCCACAGGATTTTTGGTTCAATTCCTTTTTCTTTCTTCAAATCATTCAGATAGTTCGCTAAAAACTCATTTGAACTATAGCCTACAGTAATCTTTGCCGGCTGAGAGTTTTTGTTCACTGTATCGGGAAACACATCTTTTATATGGTCCTTTAGGATAAAGGCATCAAGTTCGGTTTTGCTTTTCTGAGCAACAATCTTTTCAATATATCCATTTCTGAGCATCTGATCAAACTCTGACCAATCCTTCTTTCCGGAAAGATTCATGTCGTTGGATAGCCAAAGGAAAATCATCAGAACGGCGATAGATGAATAAATCCAGTATAAGTTGAACTTAAACTTCACCGGTGGTTTCTTGTTGTTATTGTTTGAAGGTCCTCCGGATGAAGGAATATTATTCTTGTTTTCGTTATCCATAAAGTTTTTAATTTATTAAAGTGCAAATATAACTCATATTCTCAGATTAATGATACTTTCATTGCAAAAAATGAGCTACAGCACTTCTTGTTGTATCCTTCTTTTTACAATTTGGGAGAGCGGATTGTTCCGACAAATCGAATGGGTTGTTTGTTGCTCATGGATACCTGAATCTGAACCGTACCGTCATTCTCAAACCGAAGGAGCCATTTGTACGTGTCATTGATGGTACGCGATACAAATCTGGCTTCTTTCATCCCTTTATCTTTCTTTATGACACTATAATCAGTAATGGAAGTCTCCATCTCAAGGCCATTATTCTGATTATAGCTAACAGCATAAGCACGGCCAAAATAGGGAAGGTCCGAATAGACTGAATCATTCCTTATCGTTAATGTGTAAATCGTGTTGGCTTGCACTGTAGAGGCAGAAGTAGGCTCTATTTGTGTTACTTTAATGGTATAGTTACCTGAATATATCAGACTGTCCATCCCATCAATATTCACTGTATCCTTTGCTGCAAGCAAATGAAATATCAACATGAAGCCAAATGTCATGCAAATGCTCTTCTTTAGAAATTTAGTTTCCATTATTTCTTAGATTAATTGTTTTAAAACGATCGAAAATATTTGTTTGAGATCATCCTTTTTAGAGTTTGAACTCTTGTTCGGTAAATAGTTTGAAGTAAGGATTCTTTGGTTTCAAATAACAAAAATACAAAAATAAGCAAAGTCTTATTGCTATTCGTCGAAATACTTCTTTCCTTTGCATAAAATTTTAACTAACAGGTGCATGTCAATAACAATATTAGGTATCGAATCTTCTTGTGATGATACTTCCGCTTCAGTAATCCGTGATGAAGTAATGCTTTCAAATGTGATAGCTTCTCAGTCTGTTCATCAAGCATATGGAGGTGTAGTTCCTGAACTTGCTTCCAGAGCTCATCAGCAAAATATAATCCCCGTTGTACATGAAGCTCTGAAAAGAGCGGGAGTAGAGAAGTCTGAGTTGTCTGCCATTGCTTTTACGAACGGTCCCGGATTAATAGGGTCATTATTGGTTGGTAACTCATTTGCAAAGGGCTTATCAGTATCACTTGGAATACCGATGATTGAAGTGAATCATTTACAAGCACATGTATTGGCTCATTTTATCAAACAGACACCAGAGGAGGATCATCAACCACATTTCCCTTTTTTGTGTTTACTTGTTTCCGGAGGAAATTCGCAAATTATTCGTGTCAACTCATACAATGACATGGAAATTATTGGACAAACCATTGATGATGCTGCCGGTGAGGCCTTTGATAAATGTGCAAAGGTGATGGGGTTGCCTTATCCGGGCGGCCCGTATGTGGATCGTCTTGCCAAAGAGGGTAATCCGATTGCTTTTCATTTTCATAAACCACAGATGAAGGGATACGACTATAGTTTCAGCGGTCTTAAGACCTCTTTTCTCTATCTCGTACGGGATGCAATGAAAGAGAATCCGAATTTTATCGAAGAGAATCGCGCTGACCTTTGTGCATCCATTCAAAAGACAGTGGTTGAGGTTTTGATGGACAAGCTTTATAAGGCATCCCGTGATTTGAATATTAAAGAAGTGGCAGTGGCAGGAGGGGTGTCAGCAAATAGCGGTTTGCGAGCAGCTTTTGAAGCGTATGCAACAAAATATCACTTAAAGATTCATATTCCTCCATTTGCTTTTACAACCGACAATGCGGCTATGGTTGCAATCACCGGGTATTATAAATTTATGGATAAAGATTTTGCACCAATCAGCATCGTTCCTTTTTCGAGAGTCAATATGTGACCGGTATTATTCAGAAACAATAATGGGCTGCATATAATCTTTGATACTATCCAATCTGATAGTACCGGCTGGTGTGACTTCTAAGGGAGCAACTTTCAGACGAATAGTTTCATTATTGAATTCAATCTCCGAAAGACGGTTTTTCCCCAATGTTGTGCCCAATTTAGCAAAAAAAGGAAAGAGATCTTCGCCAACGGCTATACTCATATCTTCAGCCATCTCATCAAAAGTCAGCTGTTTCTCCGGCGTGCTGTCCCATCTGGTATTCATCACCCACAACCAGCGAGGATACCAGGTTGTGCCGTATCTGTCGTCAAGTTTTTGGAATACATACCAAAGTTTTGTCATCTTGTCATTATAGCTATACAGTTCATCGGGATTGAATTGGGCAAGGTCTATCGAGTCACCCTTCTTGTCGGTCTTAAAAAATGAATTGCAGTCACGGTTTGGTTTATTCTTGTACGAATCATTAAAAACGGCAAGGATCTTTCCCTGAAACCATCCAGCTTGTCCGTTACTTCCGTTAATAGCCTGTACCCAACCAGCTGTGCGACCATATCCATTGGCAGGTCCACTGTTTAGATGTCCCATTTCAAATGCATACGCATCAATCAGTGAAAGAGGATTAATACTGATCAGACCTACCTCTTTTGGCTTGTATGCATTAACGACCCAGGCTCCACCTGAACCAGCAGCTAGCACCAGATAAATTGGTTCACTTTTCTTCGAAGGAAACCAATCTTGTAATATCCTCTGAGCCCGTGGAAGATCGTTATCCATACAGTCCAGCAGTTCTTTTCTTTGATTGAGAGCATAGAACAAAACAACATCACCAATGTTTTTTTCGAGTTCAGGGTAGATGCCTCCGCCGCCCGCCATACTTGAAGGGACTCTGGGCTCACCCCCTACAGGCTCTTTCCCTTCTGCTAACCATTTTAGTCTCTCGGTAAACAGAGTTTTGTTCTTTGCTTGTATCTCGGGAGAGTCAGTGGTTGCTGGCATTAATGTGTTCATTGCTCCAATTAGCATCACCCGTCCTTTCCCAAATACACGACGTGCTTCAATAATTTTCCCATTTTCGCCACGACGTAATGTTTCCCATTTATCGTCAGTAACGAATGTTGCATATTTATTCTGGTTGATAAGGTCTGTTTCGTTGGCAAGATTTGCATCGAATGTCTGAATCAACTTCTCAAGTGAGAGATTATTTACGTCAGTAGAAAGAGAAAAATCCGGCCCACATTGAATTAAAAGACCTCCGCCATTCCTGACAAACTTTTTCAATGCTTCGATTTCTTCCGGCAGATATTCCTGATATCTGGGCGATTCCTGTTCGGTAATAATGATGTTATACTTAAGATTTGGTATCCAGGCAAAAGGGAATATCCCATCTTTAAAGGGGACACGCACACGACTCTTTCCGTCAGGATCCAATACGGATTGCAAAGAAGCCTGATTGCCTATGGACCTGAAACCGAGTTCATTAATTGTTTTGTTCAGGCTCCAGAGTGTGACAAACTGAGTTTGGTGGGCCATATCAATCAGAATGTTCATTCCATTGTCATTGGTGATCTGCTGGATAGGTAAAGGATATTTCTCAGATACGCCCAAAGGTAAAGTTTTACCTTCTCTCCAATAATTATCTATTTCCTTTTCGGAGAGAAAAGTGACGGATTCATTCTTTTTCTGACAAGAAAAAATGGTCAGAAAAAGAGTAATAGAAAGTATTATTGTGCAGAGTATAATTCTGTTTTTCATCAGACAAATTATTAGGAACGATGCGAAGGTAGTAAGTTTTACACTAATAGCCATCACTTTAATGAAATATTTTAAAATATATAAGTTTATTTCAGATCAAAATAGTCCTCTTTGAGCGATTTATAGTCAGGAATATCAATTAAGAAGGACGTACATAAAGTTTCGTAATTCATATGGCAGCAGAAGTGTCTGAGTCCATTTGTGACAATAATGTAGGGTACTTTTAACACACAGTTGTAACGAACTATTTGGTCGAATACTTGTTGCGAGATTTCGACGTTCGGCGATTTATATTCAACAATCAAAAGGGGCTTTAGGGTGTTGGAATACAAGACCGTGTCACAACGTCTTTTGGTCCCATTTAATTCAATCGATACTTCATTCGAAAGCAATGAAGATGAGTATCCCTTTTCGTGAATCAGAAATTGAATAAATTGTTGTCGGACCCATTCCTCAGGTGTTAATACGACATGTTTTTTGCGTATTGAATCAAAAATCAACTGTTTCCCATTTGACTGAATTATTTTTACAGGATAAAGAGGCAGGTTTAATTGCAACATTTAGTATATTTGTTTGCTAGTTGGAATTTGTTACTTGAAATCATTTTCCAAAAGTAGTATTTATTACGTGATTGAAATTAAAAACAGTGCTTAGATATGGCGAAAAAAAGTATTTCTTTTGAAACGATTATGGAGTCTATTCAAAAGAGAGAGTATGCCCCTGTGTATGGTTTGATGGGTGAGGAGCCTTTCTTTATTGATTGTATTTCAGATACTTTGGAGAAAACTATTTTATCTGAAACTGAAAAAGACTTTAATCAGACAGTAATATATGGAGCTGATTCCACTATTTTCACAGTACTTGATGAGGTACGTCGATACCCTCTTATGTCCGATTATCATGTAGTCATAGTGAAAGAAGCGCAGAGTCTTGATCATTTGGAAGATCTGATTAAGTATTTGCAAAATCCATTGTCATCTACAATTCTTGTCATTAATTATAAATATGGGAAGATAGAGCGGAAGTTGGCTACTGAGATTGAACGAAAGGGAATTCTGTTTGAGTCTCAGAAAATGTACGATAATCAAGTCCCGGAATGGATCTTTCGCACGTTGCAGCATAAGAATATAAAGATTGATTCTGCTGCTGCAAACCTGCTTTCTGAGTATTCGGGAAATGATCTGAGTAAACTGGATCATGAACTGGAAAAGCTAATTATTGCTTTGCAGAGCACGGGAGGGGATAAAATCACTTCTGAATTGATAGAAAAGTATGTGGGTATTAGTAAGGAATACAACAATTATGAATTAGTAAGAGCCATTTTGTACAGAGATATTTTGAAGGCCAACCGTATCGTCAATTATTTTGAGAAGAATCCCAAAAAGAATCCTTTGCTTATTTCTACCGCAACCCTTTTTAATAGCTTTTCGATGCTTGTTATTGCATATTCTCAAAAAGACCGATCACAGAAAGCATTATCAGACTATTTAGGATTGAAGAATTATTATCAATGGAAAGATATTGAGGCAGGACTTTCAAACTTTTCCCCTATTCAGGCAGTACATTCAATATCATATTTGAGAGAATACGATGGTAAATCAAAAGGTTCGAACGGGAACTCTACTGATGATGGGGAGCTTCTCCGGGAGTTGGTTTATAAATTACTTCACTAATACGAGATATCTTCCATCTTCGACCACCAACAACTATTTTTTCTATTCTTACAATATACCATTCTATAGAATATATACTTAACTACTTGTCTTTCAGATTTAAAACGCGATTCTCAACCTCTGAGAATCGCGTTTTTGTTTCTGTGTGTGGAATTGTACATAAATAATTGAATCTCGAAAAATATTCAGTATAATCAGCTTCTTAATAGTTAAAGATTGTTGATGTTTTATACAGTTGTGGAATATTCACAGCTGGTTACTATTGTGAACTGGTATATATGTAATCATAAATGTAATAATGTACATATCTCCACCTAGTGGTTTGTTGGTAATATAAGTATGTAATAACCAACAGATAGTATAATTGTAAACAGCTATTTCTGATAAGTAGATGTGTATATATGTTGGTGATAACCAGTAATATATATTATTAAGATTAATCCTCGTATTTAACTAAATCGATGAATTCTAAAGTCTATTAGGAACTAAATGTGATTTCATATTAGTTTATCCATTGTAAAACATACAAAGTCAGTAACTTATATGGATTCGTCTATTCTCATTCTTTATATATAGGAATAGAAGCTAAAAGGCTGATAGGATATCTATTTACGAATGTAATAAGTTTGCAGATTACAGATGTAGCAAAACTAATATAACAAATGTAATTTGCATATGTGAATTAAATAATATACTTTTGTGCCCTAATAGTTTCGTTCTGTATATTTACATTTGTAATTCTATTAAATGCGACACGTATGAAAGAAAGAATTGAAAAAATCATGAAACAGGAGCATTTATCAGCCTCAAAACTTGCTGATATTGCCAATATTCAACGATCGGCCATGTCTCATATCCTGAGTGGACGAAATCGTCCCAGTCTGGATATAGCCCTTAAGATCCTGGAAGCTTTTCCTACTCTTAATTCTGATTGGCTTATCAGAGGTATTGGCCCCATGTGTAAGGACGACACTCAAAATGCTTCCCTATTTCAGAATTCAGGCTTTGAGAATGAAATATTTCCAGCCCAGCGCCAAGAGAATTCTGAATCTCGCAAGGAGAACGACTTGAGACAGGGCGAAAATGCTTCTAATGTATCAGATAATCAGCCGATTATAATCCAAAAGAACGTATCTAAAAGTGTGACGAAAATAGTTGTATTCTATTCGGATGGAACCTTTGACTCTTTTGGCATCGAAGCAAACAGTATTTTGAAACGATGAGATCCTTGTTTTTCTTTGTTCGAACTTCATCGACATTACAACCATTGTCGTATCTTTGTACTTTATAAGAAAAACGATCTTTATGAAGAAATACATTTCAGATCTCCGGTTGGTCTCAACAGAAGAATTGAGTTCCGACTACTTTTTGATGAAATTTACTCAGGAAGAACCTCTCCCTGAGATGTTCCCCGGACAATTTATTGAGGTGAAAGTAGACAATTCAGCCACTACTTTTCTTCGTCGTCCGATTTCTATAAACTATGTAGATAAGGATACCAATGAATTGTGGCTGTTAATCCATGCTATCGGAGACGGTACACGTGTATTATCAGCTCTTTCCCGCGATTCCATAGTCAATATGGTATATCCCCTCGGAAATTCGTTTACAATGCCTGAAATAGCCTCGGAAAGGCTTTTATTGGTAGGTGGAGGCGTTGGTACAGCTCCGATGCTTTATCTGGGAGCACAATTACATTCCCGGGGATTTAAACCAACCTTTTTATTAGGTGCCCGCACTGCTTCCGGAATCCTTCAACTCGATCATTTTGAGCACTTTGGAGAGGTTTTTGTCACTACAGAAGACGGATCTATGGGTGAAAAAGGATTTGTGACTCAACACTCTGTATTGGCTTCACAGCACGCTTTTAGCCGTATTTACTCATGCGGTCCCAAACCTATGATGATGGCAGTAGCCTCTTATGCCAGGAAGAATACTATTTCATGTGAGGTATCTCTCGAAAATACCATGGCATGTGGTGTTGGAGCTTGTCTCTGTTGTGTGGAAGATACCACCAGGGGTAATGTGTGTGTGTGTACAGAAGGTCCTGTATTTAATATTAATCAATTGAGATGGCCAATTTAAGTGTATCTATCCATAATTTGTCATTAAAGAACCCTGTAATGACAGCATCCGGCACCTTCGGATATGGGCCGGAATTTTCAGATTTCATAGATGTAACACGCTTAGGAGCACTTATTGTCAAGGGTACTACGTTAAATCACCGGGAAGGAAATCCTTATCCCCGCATGGCCGAAACCCCTTCCGGTATGCTTAATGCGGTAGGATTGCAAAATAAGGGAGTTGATTACTTTGCCGAGCATATCTATCCATCCATTAGAAGTCTGAATGATCATATAATAGTCAATGTATCCGGCTCTCAGATAGAAGATTATGTGGCTACAGCAGAGAGAGTTGC